>CAKPAL010000009.1 GCA_934132925.1 uncultured Bacilli bacterium | reverse complement strand
GGTGAAGAAGGTGAAATGGGACCACAAGGATTACCAGGAGAAATTGGTCGTACTGAACATATTGCTATTGATGAAACAGAAACACTAGAACCAGGAGAAGAAGCCCAAGTAATGGACACCTTTGAAGATTGGGTTCATCATCTAACATTTTTAATACCAAAAGGAGAACAAGGAATCCAAGGCCCGCGAGGAATACAAGGACCTGCTGGGCCACCAGGAACTAACTTTGTATCAGCATATGGAATAAGATATGCTATGATGGATACCCAAATTACTTTAGAGCAGGCTATAGATACCACTATCCCATTAGCGGAAACAGGAGTATCACTTTTTACCGAATATACCAATAACGGAATAAAAATAAAAGAAAGTGGTGTCTATTTAATATCATATTTATTATGTGGAGCAACAAGTGAAGAATGTTCTTTAACAATGTCCATCAAAGCAAATGATATCTTACAACCAGCATCTAATCCAACTACTGAATTTCAAGCCCAAATTATTAACTGTATAAGTGGCACAACTATAATATCACTACAACCAGACGATATTGTAACATTAAATATTAAAGCATCAATGCCAGTAACTATGACATTTAATGGAAGTACTAATGCTATGCTTAGTGTTATTAAAATACATTAGAATAGATAAAACTATTCTTTTTTTCTTTACTATCATACATATTAATTATTTCCTATTAAAGAATAATCATAATTTATAGTAGAGGAGTGATAAAGTGCAAGTAATTGATGAAAATACCGTTGTTGTAACAACAAGTGAAGAATTAAATAAAGTATTAAGTGAACAAAATAACTATACCTATATCTATTTAGGAAATGATATTACTATGAGTAGTGGTTCTATAATCAATAATACTAAAGAAAAAGTAATAATAGATGGAACCTATAACAATACAAAATATACATATACCAATAACTTAAGTACAGAGGGTGAAGTAATAAAAGTAAGTACCACTAATAAGAGAGTTATACTAAAAAATATGAATATAATATCATCCCATGGTTATGGCGTTATTTATGTACCATCACACCCCAATTATTCTAATGTAGTAGTAGAATATAATAACATAAATTTTAGAGGAGTAGAATTATCCTGCAACTACTATGGAACAACTAAAATAATAGATTCCATTATTGAAGTAGCAGATACAAATAATATATCAGCCCAAAGAGTATGTGATTCAAATCGAATATTAATAGAGGGAAATACAACTATAACGAGTACTTCAAGTACAAATACTATTTTTTTCTTTAATGATGTTATCCCCTCATTAGTCAAAATCATTCCCAATAGTAGAGTAACTATAACTACTGATAGAGAACTTATGAATGGAACTAATAGATTAGATTTAACTATTGGTCATGGAGCAGAACTATTATTAACTACAGGAAATGGCTTTGCCAAAACAACTACTCATGGAGCTAGAAATGTTTTAATTGAAGAAAAATCTACCTTCACATTTATAGAAAAAAGTCATCAGAGAATACCAATGTGGAATATCTTTGGTAATTTAATAGTAAAAGAAGGAGCAAGCGTATCTATTCTAAATACATTTATGACTACACCTTCTGATAACTATAATATTTATTTTAAAGGGAATAATCAAAAAATTATTATAGATAATCCTAAATATATAAAAATATATACCAAGAATGCTAATATTTGGTATACAAATAACCCAGTAGAATATACATTTAAAATTAGTAGAATAAATATGTGGAGTGAAGCTAAGGATTATACAAGTGCTTGTGATTTAGAAGATATACCACCATTATATTGGTATAAAGATAATTATCCATTAGAAATTAAAGGAACATTTGATAAAGATACCACTACTATAACATCACATAACCTTACTGAAACAGAACTTACAAAATTATCAGATATAAATAAATTTACTTTCCAAAGTAAAAAAATCTTAACAATAGGAATAATAAGAACAAATATACAACCAATAAATAGTAATATTAATGTCTTATCGGGATATACCATAAAAGATACTAATATTAGGTTAGAATATGATGGTAAGAAATTAGAGGTTCCTACTGATGAAACAGGACTATTTGAATTTAATTTAGATGATGCACCAATAGATGGTACTAATTATATTATAACTACTTGTTTAAATAGTATTTACACTAAAAGAGAAATAACAACACCATTTAATGGAGAATTAACACTACTAGAAGTAACAGAAAATATACCATTTAATACAATACCAGGAGAAGATAAGCCATTAACATTATATAAAAAAGATAAGACTGTTATAACAGTAGTAGATAGTAGGGCTACCAAAACAAATTGGAAATTATATATATATTTCATTAATCCAATGATTGAAATAAATGGTAAAGTACTAGTAGACTCCTTGTTTTTTAAGAAGTTTGATAATGAGATAGTAAAATTATCAACTAGTAAGAAATTAATATATGAATCTACTAGTACTAGTGGTGGTGTTGAAGTATCTAAAGTAACTTTTTCTACTGATAAGGGATTGAGATTAAGTCCTAGTAAGAGTTTATTAAAAGATGAAGATTATTCTACAATGGTTATTTGGAGTATTGAGGAATAGAGGGTAAGGTGATTTATGAAAAAGGATTTTATTTATATTAGAATATGTGATGGAATGAATTTGGGTAGAACTAAATTAATTTTAAAAGATAAATGTAATAAGATAGTATATGAAGAGATAATAGTTAACTTAAATAATATTAAAATACCAATATATAATAATGATATATATAAATTATTTATTATATCAGGATTAAAGATAATAGTTATTCCATTAATTGCTAAAAGAGATGAAATATATTGTATAAATATTAATAATAATTTTAATAAAAACCATCTTATTACTGTTTTGTTAGAAGATGCTAACAACGCAAATATAAAGATAAAGAGAGGAGAGATATTGTTATGGGAAGACACACTATCCCAATAACTAATGGTAAGGGAAGTATAAGACTTGTTAATGGTAATTATAAGGTATCGGCAGTAGTAGAAGGCTACGATCCTGATTCTATAGAACCAAAAAATGTTACCATAGTAGAGGGAACTAATACCTATGCCTTTACTATAAAAGCTAATGGGACATTAACCCTTCATGTAACAGATACAGGAAACCCGCAAACGGGAGTACAAGTAATAGGTGCTAAGTTTGTTAGAACTGATAGTACTGGAAATATTCTATCTGAAGAGATAATTACTGATACAGATGGCAATGCTAAGTTTAGTAATATTCCGTTTGCCACATCAGGTAGTATTACGATATATTATAAACAAATAACTAGTGATGGTGGACATACTTTTGAAGATACTGTTAAATCTATTGTAATGAATGAACAGAATAAAATAGTAGAGATAACTAATCCGGAAGCTCCACTTAGGAATTTTACTTTAACTGATGCTAGTTTTCCAAATGTAGTTATTAGAGATGGTCAAATAATACTTAATGATAATTAAAGAAGTAAGACAATTTACTTCTTTTATCATGTCCACTATAAGCCTTGTCTCAAGTCTTATTAGTGTTTATTTGAGCCAATAATATTGTCTCAAATAAAGATATCAACCATATCTATTATATATAAGCTATAGGTGTATACTAAAAAAAACAAAAAGAGATATGTGAATAATTAGTAAAATTATACAATTCTAGTAAATCTAATATATCTGAGCACATAAAACACATATTAGAAGAAGGTGAACTAGATGAAAATTCAGTTGTTCGGAATTTCCGAACAGTTGCATCAAATGGTAAAACTTATAATATGTTGTATTATAATCTTGATATGATTGTAGCGGTTGGATTTCGAGTTTGCTCAAATATTGATATAAATTTTAGAAAGTGGGCTAATGAAAGATTAACTGAATATATGACTAAAGGCTTTACAATGAATGATGAATTACTTGCAAGAATTAGAAATATAAGAACATCAGAAAAAGTTTTTTTGGAAAAAAATTCTTGTAGATTAGACATTCATTATTGTCCTAATTGTGGTATGTAAATGATAAAATAAAATGTAGAAAAGTTTAGCGAACGATCTAAAAAGAATTACAAGTATTCTAATATTACTAGAAACTTTGCTATTATTATGATATACTAGTGGTATACAAAGGAGGAACAAAATGATAACAATAGAAGATTTTAAAAAAGTAGATATGCGTGTTGGTACTATAATAGAAGCAGCAGTTAACGAAAAAGCAAGAAAACCTGCTTATAAATTAACAATAGACTTGGGAGAACTAGGAACAAAGAAAACCTCAGCTCAAATAACTAATGTCTATAAACCAGAAGATTTAATAAATATGCAAGTAATTGTTGTTACTAATTTTAGTCCAATGAAAATAGGAGATGTTACTAGTGAAGTACTTGTACTAGGAATAGATACTGAGGATGGAGTAGTCTTACTAAATCTAGAAAGACAAGTAGAAAATGGTAAAAGAGTATACTAAAAATATCAGAATTATAAGTTCGTGAAAAAAACACGGACTATAATGAGGCGGAAAAGAAAAAATAGATTTAAAAGGATTAACTAAAAATACACTAGAAGAAGCTATGAAAACATTAAGTTAGGATGTTAGTATTAACATATAACAATATAAAAAAGTTTAAAAAGATGAAACTTATCACAAGATATTTTCATCTTTTTTTAATGCAATAATCTTTACTATTCTATGATAGTATGATAAGATAAAGCAAAGGGAGTAAAATAATATGAAGAAAAAAGTAATGATAATAGGAGCGGGACCAGCGGGCTTAGCAGCGGGATACTATCTTTTAAAGAATAGTAAAGATTATGAAGTGGTCATCATAGAAAAAGATAAACAAGTTGGTGGAATATCTAAAACGATTAATTATAATGGAAATAGAATGGACCTTGGAGGACATAGATTTTTTACTAAAGATGAACGTATAAATAATATTTGGAAAGAACTATTACCAATTCAGGGAACAGGAAGCTATGATGATTTAATATTAAACAGCAGCAAAGAATTTTCAAACAACGGACCAAATCCTGAAAAAGAAGATAGAGTGTTGTTAGTAAGAAATAGGGTATCAAGAATATACTATTCCAAAAAGTTTTTTGAATATCCAGTAAATTTGAGCTTTAATACAATCAAAAATTTAGGTCTATTAAAAACTATCGAAAGTGGTTTTAGTTATGTCAAAAGTATTTTTATAAAAAAAGAAGAAAACAATTTAGAGAATTTTTATATAAATAGATTTGGTAAAAAATTATATAGTATTTTTTTTGAAGGATATACTGAAAAGTTATGGGGTAAAAATCCTAAAGACATAGATGCTTCATGGGGAAAACAAAGAGTGAAAGGAATTTCAATTAAGGAAGTAATCAAAGACTATTTCTGCCGATTATTTAAAATAAAAAACAAACAAAAAGAAACTTCTTTAATAGAAAGTTATTACTATCCAAAATACGGTCCAGGTCAAATGTATGAGACAATGGAAAAAGAATATCAAAAATTAGGTGGAAAAATATTAAAAGAATATGAAGTAATAAAAATAAATAAGGAAGTAAATACTATAAAAAGTATTACATGTATGCATAGTGGTAAAGAAATAGAGTTAAAAGGCGATATTTTTATTTCTTCAATGCCAATCAAGGATTTAATATTATCAATGAAAAGAGTGCCAAAAAAAGTTCATGAAGTAGCGGTTAATTTACCATATAGAGATTTTGTTACAGTAGGCTTGGTTTTAGATAAAATAAATTTAAAAAACAAAACTAAAATTAGGACGTTGAATAACATAATACCAGATTGTTGGATATATGTCCAAAGTACAGATGTAAAGTTAGGAAGAATACAAGTATTCAATAATTGGTCTCCATATTTGGTAAAAGATATAAATAATACAATATCATTAGGATTAGAATATTTTTGTAATGAAAATGATGATTTTTGGAATAAGACGAATGAAGAGTTAAAAAAGCAAGCTGTAGAGGAACTTACTAAAATGAATATTATTGATAAAAATACTAAAATAATAGATTATCATGTTGAAAAAATAAAAAAAGCATATCCTGCCTATTTTGATAGTTATAAGGATTTTAATATAGTAAGAGAATATTTAAATAATATAAACAATTTATATTGTATAGGTAGAAATGGTCAACATAGATATAATAATATGGATCATTCGATGTTATGTGGAATAACTTGTATAGATAATATTTTGAATAATGTTGAAAGTAAAGATAATATTTGGAATATAAATACAGAGGAACAATATCATGAAGAAAAAGAGTAATATCAAGTTAAAAATAAAACAAGTAATAAAAAAATACCATGCATGGGAACCACCCAAATTGTTAGTAGTGGTAGCATTATTATTGCCAATAGTAGTAAGAAGCTTTTATGAGTTTAATTTAGATAATGATTTCTGGTTTTTAATAAATACAGGTAAGTATATATTAACTAGTGGCTTTCCGCATATTGAACCATTTACTATTCATAGTGATCTAAATTTTATTGCTCAGCAGTGGTTAACAGATATAATTTTTTATAAGATATATAATAATTTTAGTATTTATGGAATGTATATATTTACAACAATATTTAATATAATAATAACAATTTTATTATATAAAGTGTGTCTTTTAATAAGCGATAATAAAAGAAAACTATCACTATTTACTACCATTTTAGTAGTTTCAATAATACAAAATATGTTTATAGTAACAAGACCATATATATTTGATATTGTATTAATACTATTAGAATTATATTTATTAGAATTATATATAAAGAAAGATAATAAAAAATATTTATTAGGTTTACCAATAATATCAGTGTTAATGATAAATTTACATGCTTCAATGTGGCTGATGATATTTGTAATGTTATTACCATATTATTTGGGTAGAATTAATACAAAATATACTACTAAAGAAAAGTATGAATTAAAACCAATTATTATAGTTACAATAATTATGCTTCTATTGGGATTAGTAAATCCATATGGTATAAATTCGATAACTTATTTATTTAATTCCTATGGTGTGGATTATATAAATAGTTTGGTAGGTGAAATGAAGCCACTTGTTTTAGAAAATAACATTACGAGTATAATAATATATGCATTCATATTTATAATTCTAATATCTTACTATATAAGGAAGACAAGAATATTAAATATTAGATATTTACTATTATTTTTAGGTACGTTATATTTGACATTATCCCACTATAGAGGATTAATGTTTTTAGGAATAGCAAGTGTATTTAGTTTAAGTTATAATTTAAAAGATTATTGTCATGAAGAAAATAGCAAAGTTAAGAAAGACTTTCTAAATGAGTATATATTGCCATTGATATTATTAATATTCTTTGTAATAATATTGGTAATAAACATAGAATTCAGATATGAAGATAAAATGGCATTGTCAAAAGTAGCTACTTATTTAGATAATAATGAAGAAAAAGATATAAGAATATATACAAGTTATAATGATGGTGGTTATTTAGAATATCGTGGTTATAGGTGTTATTTAGATCCGAGAGCTGAGGTGTTTATAAAAACAATGAATAAGAAAGAAGATATTCTATTAGAGTATTCTAAATTACAATCAGGAATAATAAATTATAAAGATTTTCTAAATAAATATAACTTTGATTATTTATTACTAGAAAGTGATATATTAAATACATATATAGGAAATGAAACAAATTATCGAAAAGTATATGAAGTATCTGAAAGATATAGTAGAAAAGAAAGAAAATACATATTATATAAAAATGTAGGTAAGAAAAATGAAAAAGATAGTTAAAGAAATATTAAAATTTGTTGGAGTATCAGGAATAGGCTGGTTAATAGATACTACTATATATTTAATATTAAGTAATATAATAAATATAAGTGTCAATATTTCTAATATGGTTAGTTCTTTGGTGGGAGTGAGTTTTGTTTTTATAATATCGACTAGAAAAATATTTAAAAATAATACTAAAATAAATATTAAAATAAAATACTTAATTTACATAGTATATCAAATTATTTTAATAGTAGGTATATCATACATTTTGTTAATATTAAAAGATTATATGCTAACATTACATATACCTATAATATCAAAATATGTAAACATAATAGCTAAGATTTTAATAACTCCATTTACTATGATTATAAATTATATAACTACAAAACTATTAATAGAAAAAATGTAAAAAGAAAGAGAAAAATAATTAAAAAATAATTAAATATTCTTCTCTTTTTCTATATCCATATTACCATAAAATAGATAAAAATTCAAGACTTGTATTTTAACAAAATATATAGTATTAAATATATGGAGGGATAAAATATGAATAAAAATATGACGGCTTTAGTAAGTCTATTTGCTAGAGTATATCACACAAAAAATAGCAATATCAAAATATATAATGATATATATGGAGAGAAAATATTAACTAAAGAAGAGTATACCAATATTTACAATAGTATGAAACAGGGTATAAAATACTTTAATAAAGATTATATAGGAGATAATCCGGTAGAGTATATAGTAAATAATAATTTAGTACCATCAGTATTAGCAAGGTCAATATATAATGAAGATAAATTACAAAGAGAAATAGTACTAGGAGGCAAACAATATCTAGTATTAGCAAGTGGTTATGACGTGTCAGCATATAAAGTAAATAATAAAATAAAAGTATTTGAATTAGATAAAGAAGAAACAATAAAAGATAAGCAAAAAAGATTAAAAGATAATAATATAAATACAAATAATGTAACCTTTATAGAAGTAGATTTCAATAATAATTGGATAGATAAGTTACTTACTAGTAATTTTGATAAAAATAAAAAGACTCATGTATCACTACTGGGAATAAGTTATTATCTAGATAAAGAAGTATTTAAAAATACTATTAAAATAATATCTAATATTATACCTAGTGGTAGTACTATTGTCTTTGATTATCCAAATAATGATGAGACAGAAAAAGAAGAAGTAAATAAAAGTCTTGCTAAAGAAGCAAATGAAGAGATGAAAAGTATTTATACTAAGAAAGATATATTAGATATAAGTGAAGAATCAAATACCTTAATATATGAACATTTAAATTATCAAGATATCAATAATACATACTTTTATAACTATAATACTCTTAATCCAAATAATAAAATAATAGCCCCTAAAGGAGTATCTTATGTAATGTTAGTAAAAAAATAAAAGATAAGTATGTTATAATAATTAATGAAGTGAGGTATATATGTATATAGCAAGATATAAAACAAGTGATAAGATAGATGATATATTACTTACTAGTGATGGTAAATATTTAACAGGATTATATTTTGAAAGTTCACCAGATAGTAGGAAACATACAGGTAACTATATAGAACAAGACTTACCGATATTTGAAGAAACTAAGAGATGGTTAGATATCTATTTTAGTGGTAAAGAGCCTAGGTTTACTCCTGAATATAAAATAGATTATAAATCTGATTTTCAAAAAGATGTTATAGATATTATGAATAAAATACCTTATGGAGATATAGCCAAGGAAATAGCGGCTCACCATCATATCGAGAGAATGTCGGCACAGGCTGTTGGAGGCTCAGTCGGAGCAAATCCTATTTGTATAATTGTTCCATGTCATAGAATAGTAGGTGCCTCTAATAACTTAACTGGCTATGGAGGAGGCATTAAAAATAAAATAGCCCTCCTAGAAATAGAAGGACATAACCTAGAAGAATATAAACTACCAAAGGAGAAGAAACATGAATAGATGTAAGTGGTGTAATTTAAATAATCCTAAGTATATAGATTATCATGATAATGAGTGGGGAGTATTAAATCTAGATGATACTTATCTATTAGAAATGCTCATTTTGGAATCATTCCAAGCGGGACTATCTTGGGAATGTGTTCTAAATAAGAGGGAGGCCTTTAGAAGTGCTTATGATAATTTTGCTATAGATAAAATATGTAGTTATACTGAAGATAAAATAAAAGAACTAGAAGAAAATAAAGATATCATAAGAAATAAACTAAAGATAAAGGCTAGTATAAATAATACTAAGATATTTAAAAATATCAAAGAAGAATATGGTAGTTTTAAGAGTTATCTTTTAACATTTACAGATAATAAAATATATTATGAAATAAATATGGTAAGTTCTGAATTATCGGATAAAATATCTAAAGACTTACGAAAAAGAGGTATGACATTTGTAGGTACTACCATAATATACTCATATCTTCAAGCTATAGGTATAATATATTCTCATGATCAAGATTGTTATTTATATAAGGAGAAATACAATGAAAATAGCTAGTCCTAAAATTAAAAACTGTGTAGAATACAGTATTATAGATAGTATAAATGATAATGACTTTAGTAATAAACTATATAATACTAATATAGAAGATAATATTATAATTAGTGATATAACTTTTGATAGTAGTATTTTTAATAATATTAATTTTAATAATATAAAATTAGATAATGTTGATTTAGTAGATGTAATATTTAAAAACTGTGATTTATCTAATCAAAACTTTGATAATAAATTGCTTAGTAGAGTAGTATTTGATAATTGTAAATTACTTGGAACTTCCTTTGTTAGTAGTAGTTTAAAAGATGTTGAATTTATTAATTGTAATTCTAAATATACTAATTTTTTTGCCAGTAGTCTAAATAATATCGAAATAATAGATAGTAATTTTAGTAATAGTATATTTACTGAATCTAAGATTAAGAATATAAGTTTATACAATAGTACTTTTAATGAAACAGAATTTATTAAGACTAATTTAAAAGATGTTGATTTTTCTACTTGTAATATTGAAAGAATAATATTTGATATAGATTCGTTAAAAGGAATAAAAATAAATGCTCTTCAGGCTAGTGAAATAATATCATTATTAGGAGTACAAATAAAATAAAGAAGAAAGTTAATCTTCTTTTTTATCCCCTTCATCCTGTAGTATTCCGGGGTATGAGAAAGCCTTTTGATAAAAGTCTTCCTCATAAACAATTTGGGTATTGTATTTATCTTCAGTTTATGATATATTTAATATGTAAGGTAAAGAGAGGAGAAACCCTTCATGAGTATAATAAATAGGTTATCAATAATTGACTATCAGTTAACCCAAAATTATAGAGTGGGGGGGGGGGTATATCTAACCTTATAAATAAAAGAAGTATTGATAAAATAAATAAAAACTATGAAATAACTAATAGAAATATTAGTAATTTTTCATAGTCTTTTTTTGTATTTGTAGTGGAGGTAACATTATGAAGGAAAAAATATCAGTAAAAACATTATATCTATTAGGTATTATAACCATAGGACTAATATTTCTAGGAGTGGGGTCTACTTATGCTATGTTTACTAGTACTATTGAAATAAAGGATCCTATAACTATTTATGCTATTTTAAGTAGTGAAAGTGATATAATTGAAACAATAGATATTGAAATAGAGCCTAATGATATCAGGGTAGCAGTAATAAATCTAAACAATACAAGTAATACTACTTTAAATTATGCTTCATTCTATATAACTGAGAGTAGTGATATTGAAGTAGGAGTAACACATAATTTTACTGATACTGCTGTTCCTACTGGAAGTATAGAAAATGGTACTACTAAAAAAGTATATATTCAAGTAAAAAATAATGGTAGTAGTACTACTAATGTAATACTTGGAATACTATCAAACTCTAGTAATATTATAAAATCAGAAAGTATGACTTTGATAGAGGATACTAATATCGATATAACAACTCCTGAACTATTAATAACTGGGCAAGATATGATTGTTCAAGATGGACTAATAAGATACTATGATGGTAATAATAATTCAGGTTATTCTCACTCATCAGATGCCACTACATGGAAAGATTTATCAGGTAATTATGATGGAACATTAACAAATACAACATGGGATACTACAGCAGTAATTTTTAATGGAGAAAATAGTTATGCTACATTGGGAGAATTACCTGAATTAACCACTATAACTATGGAAGCTACAATTATTATAAATGACTTTAATATGACTTATCCGAATATTTTTAATAATGTATCTGCTACTGGAACAGCGTTGTATTTTGCTGCGGATCATAAACCAAGGTTTAGATTGTATGATGGAACAACCAAAGTAAATGTAACAAGTGATGAAACTTTGGATACAGGTGTGTTGCACACTATAACGGCTACTTATGATGGAACGACAGCAAAAATATATATAGATGGAATAGTAACTAAATCATATGCTATTGCTAATGCAGTAATATCACCAAACACAACAAAAGAAATGATAATTGGGAGAAATCCCAACACAGATGGTTGGTTAAATGCAAAGATTTATTCGGCAAGAATATACAATAGGGCTCTTACTGAAACAGAAATAAAACAAAATATGAATGCTGATCGTATATCGGCTAAAAGTGCTTCATCAGATGTAAATGGAACATATACTTTTATTTCAAATAAAAGATTAGGTAATTTTACTGCCAATAGCATAACATTAACAAATGGAACTAAAGGGACATTTACTAAAGTTAATGATAGAAAATATAATCTAAATATATCTGGAGTAGCGGTTTCATCAACCCTTGGTGTAGATATATCTGAAAATATTTTTACCGATATAAGTGGTAACAATAATAATGCTTTAACACTTTCAAGATATAGAGATGGAACAGGACCAAGTGCAACTATAACAAAAGATACCAGTACTTCAAGAACAGTAACTTATACATTTACCTTTCATGAATATACATATAATTTTACCTCTGATGATATAACTATAAGTGAAGGAACTAAGGGGACATTTACTAAAGTTAATCAAAAAACATATAAATTGGTAGTAACACATGCATCAGATGGAAGCAAAACTATAACAGTAAATGCCAATAGTTGTAATGATAGGTTTGGTAATTTAAATAAAGTTAAAAGTTTAACTCATACAATAGATTCAGTTAAGCCAACAGTTACTATAGCAAAAAGTACTAGTACATCTAGAACGGTAACATATACATTTACCTTCAGTGAAGCAGTAACGGGCTTTACCGCAAATAGTGTAACTATAAGTGAAGGAACAAAAGGAACATTTACTAAAGTAAGTGATAGCAAATATACATTAGTGGTAACTCATGCCTCAGATGGAAGTAAAACCATAACAGTAGCAGCTGGTGCTTGTAAGGATACTGCTGGTAATAGTAATACTGCTAAAACACTAACTCATACAATAGATTCAATAAAACCAACGGTAACCATAACAAAGAACACTAGTACCTCGAGAAAGGTAACATATACATTTACCTTCAGTGAAGCAGTAACAGGCTTTACCGCAAGTAGTGTAACTGTAAGTGAAGGAACTAAAGGAACATTTACTAAAGTAAGTGATAGCAAATATACATTAGTGGTAACTCATGCCTCAGATGGAAGTAAAACTATAACGGTAGCATCTGGTGCTTGTAAGGATACTGCTGGTAATGGTAATACTGCTAAAACACTAACGCATGCAATAGATTCAGCTAAACCAACAATTACTAGTATAGCGACTAAAGCGGCAATAAATAGTAATACCATAACAGCAACATTAAAAAATAATTCTGCTTTGGCAGGATATGCCATAACAACATCTTCAACCAATAGTTGTAGTGGTACTGCGCCAACAAGTTGGACATCTATTAGTGGAACAAGTTATAGTTTAAGTAAAAAAGTAACAACTTATGGAACACACTATATTTGGACAAAAGATGCTTTAGGTAACACAACATGTACAAGCAAGTTAATATATAAGATTACTTACACAACAAAAGAAACAGATACTTGTAAAATTAATTCTGCCACCGTTACTGAAAGTTCTAGCACTATTAAACTTGCAATAAATGCAACTTGTGCTTGTGCCGATTTACAAACATGTAAAAGTAGTAATACTGATAAGGGAACAGATACTGATAGAGCTGAATTGAGATTATACATATATGGTCCAACTACTGTAACATATGATCTAGGAAATATTTCTGGTAGAGGCTATTTTAGAAATGTATTTACAATGGATGCAGATGGAAATAAAATTCAAGCAGAAGAGGGTGCAACAGTTACGGCATATAGTAATGGTTTAATCAGAACCACTGTTGGTAATGGAAGAACTTCAACAGTCAACGATGTTTCAACGATTGTATCTAAAATAGTAGCGGATTCAACAACTATTTATAATGGCGGTTTTGTAAGTTATTAATATAATATATACTATAAAGAAGATACAAAAATGCTATCTTCTTTTACTATGACACAATTTTATGTTAGGGAATGTTTCATTTGCATATAATAAATGTTGACTAAGTGAAATAATAATAGTATAATTAGTATGAAAAGTATGACTAGTATAATTTTAGAAAGGGAGATTAAATATGAAGAAAAATAAATATATGGGTATAAGTAAAGTAGGAGAGAAAGGCCAAATAGTAATACCCAAAGAAGTAAGAGAGATATTTGATATAAATCCAGGTGATTCCTTAATCGTATTAGCAGATTCTAAAAAAGGAATAGCTTTGGTAAAATCAGACGTAATCGAAGCTGTTACTAACAACATATTAGGAGGTTCTAATGATAAAAATAGATAATGTAACTAAAAAATACCAAGATAAAGTAGCCGTAAATAATTTAAATCTAGAGATAAAAAATGGAGAACTATTCTCATTATTAGGAACTAATGGAGCAGGTAAAACAACCACTATTAAAATGTTATCAACATTAACATTACCAACTAGTGGAACGATAACCATTAATGATTTAGATATAATAAAAGATCGTGAAAAAATCAAAAGAATAATAAATATTTCTCCGCAGGAGACTGCTATTGCGCCTAATTTAACGGTTCAAGAGAATCTCTATTTTATGGCTGGTATTTATGAAATAAAAAAGGAAAAGGAAAAGATTAATGAATTAATCAAACTATTCAAATTAGAAGAAGTAGTAAATCAAAAGGCTAAAACGCTTTCTGGTGGTTATCAAAGAAAACTATCTATAGCTATTTCCTTAATAAACGATCCTGAAATACTATTTTTGGATGAACCAACATTGGGTCTAGATGTTATTTCAAGAAGAGAACTATGGCATATAATTGAAAATTTAAAAGGTAAAATAACTATTATTCTTACTACTCATTATATGGAAGAAGCAGAAGCATTATCTGATAGAATAGGAATAATGGATAAAGGAAATTTAATTGAGCTAGGTACTTCTAAAGAATTGATAAAGAAAACTAAAACTAGAAACTTTGAAGATGCCTTTATCAAGATAGTAGAGGAGGTTAACTAATGAGAACAATAACATTTGCCAAACGAAATCTAAAAGAAATAATAAGAGATCCATTAAGTATTATTTTTTCTCTAATATTACCATTATTTCTTTTATATATATTTGAGCAATTTAAAATACCAAATGAAGTATATAAGATAGAAAATTTCACTCCTGGTATTATTATATTTAGCTTGTCATTCATAACTATGTTCACAGCTTCATTAGTGGCCAAAGATCGAAGTACATCACTAACTACAAGACTAGGAGTATCGCCAATGAAAGAAATAGAATATATTTTAGGTTATGCCTTATCAGTAGTACCAATAGTATTACTTCAAAATATTATCTTTTTTGTAGCGGCTATTATATTAGGCCTAAAACCAAGTATAAATATAATATACACTATTCTAGCAGTACTACCTATATCAATATTATTCATATCATTAGGTATTTTAATTGGTACTATTACGACTGAAAAATCATCATCAGGAGTATCTAGCATTGTAGTCCAATTAGTAGCATTTACCAGTGGCATGTACTTCAGTACCGATATGGTTGGTAAAACCTTTAATACTATATGTAAAATATTACCATTTCAAAGTACTTTAGATATTACTAAAAGTATATTAAATAGAAACTGTAATAATATAATAATATCAATTTTAATAGTTTTGCTATATACTATAACAACAATTGGTATAACTATTATTTTATTCAAAAAGAATATGATTAGTGATAATAAGTAAGCGTATTTAATTAAGGATATATTATAATTAATAAATATGAGTGTCAAATATTGACATTCTTATTTTACTTTCTTCAAATAATATGATAGAATAGTATTAGATAGTAGAAGAACTACTAGTAAAGGAGGTGAAGATATGGCTATTATTGGATATAATGCAAGTGGTTATAGCGATTTAGCAGCAGAAATAAGAACAAGAAAGAGTAATTTACTTGATATTTTAAATTCATTTCCAGAAGTAGAATCAGCAATCTCTGATGCGTGGAAAGGTGAAGATGCAACTGCGTACACTGAAGCCTTGGCTAAAGTAATAAATAGTACTAAAGAGACAATCTCTGAAACTTACGATGCTATGGCTAGTGAGTTTGAAAGAACTTACAATGATTGGATAGAAAAACAAAGAGCAAATAGTGGAAACTAAAAATAAAATGGAGGTGAAATAATGAATAATAATTTTTTAGGAATGGATCCAGAACTTGCTAAAGCAGCAATGGAAAAAATTAAAAATAAAAAAGCTGAATTAGATACTGAATCAAAAAGAGCATCTTCTGCTTTAAGAGATAAGGTAAATAATGCTTTTGCTGGAACTGCTACTAATAGTATGCAAGAATATATAAATAGAATAAATGCTTCACTAGAGGGATTATATAACTATTTAGATGGAAATGATTCAAACTTTGCTAATAAGTTTAATGAATATATTCAAAGTTATATTACTTCAGATGAAAATCTTGAACAAAGTTATTCAGGAAAAATGCAATAAAAAACAAAATATTTTACTTAAAGTTGAGTTAACTAAAAAACTCAATTTTTTTAATGCTTATTTCAGTTAACTAAAGGTTAATAAATTGTTTGCTTTTTGTTCGTGTTTTTTACTTTTTTTCACTTTTTTTAACAAATTTCGGAAAAATGGCAATTTTCAGAAAAAAAGTTGTTTATATATAGTGAAGGGAGGAATTGCACATTATGATAAAATACAAATATCGGTTATAGAAATAATCTCTAGGGTAAATAGGGGCTATTAACTATGAGAAAGGAAGGAGACTAAATGTTAAAAATAAAAAATAATAAAATAGCACCCTTATATTATGATAGAGTATTTAAGATAGTCTTCTCTAGAGAGAAGAAGATATTAATTAGATTTTTAAATAATATATTGGGAACTAATTATGCAGAAGATGCTCAGGTATCTTTTGAGAGACCTCTACTAGCGAGAGATAAGGATGGTAAAGAATTTAGACAAGATGTCGTTGTAGTGATAAATGAAAAAGAATATATTTGTATAGAGTTAAATAGAAATGCTGATGCTTACTCATTAAATAGAAATCTAATATATATAATGGATTTAATGATATTAGGTTTTAATAAGGGAGATGGTTCTGATATTATTGATAATAGAAATACTAAGTTAATTAATTTAAATAATTTTTCTAATAAGGGAGGTATATTATTAGAGAAAGCCTATTTATTCTATATAGAAGCTATGGAAGTAGCTACTAATTTGTTTTCTGTATATGATTTGGATATTGCAAAATGTAGAGAAATGATATATAATGGGAGCAGGAAAGATAATATAGTGAGAATAGGAAGTGTGTTTACAGCAAGTACAATAGAAGAATTATCCTATTTTCTAGGAGAGGAGTTACTTAGTATGGATGAGAAAGAGGCATTTTTAAATACAGTAATGGAAGCTAATAACAGAGAAATACTAAAGGCTTGGAATGAAGAGAGAAATCAGATTTGGAAAGAAGAAATGACACTAAAGAATTCTTATAAGAGAGGTATTGATGAAGGAAAAGAAGAAGGCCTTCAAGAGGGAATAGAGAAAGGTATAAATGAAGAAAAACTATCTATGATAAAGAACATGCTTGATGAGAAAGCTAGTTATGATTTCATTTCTAAAGTATCAGGTAAATCTATTGAAGAAATAAAAGAGATAGAAAACACTATGAGGAGAGAGTAAATCTCTTCTTTTTATTTTGATGATAGTTTTTTAAATGTGAATTGTTTACATCTTTTTTTGTCAAATTATAGAAAATATATTTACAAAGATAGTTCTTTATAGTAGAATATAATCATAGAGTGGCACGAAGTGGAAGAAAGTGGGTGGATAGTATGTTAATTGGAGAATATCATCATAATTTAGATGAGAAGGGAAGATTAATTATACCTTCTAAGTTTAGAGAAGATATAGGTAATGAGTTTATTGTTACAAGAGGATTAGATGGATG
>CAKPAL010000008.1 GCA_934132925.1 uncultured Bacilli bacterium | reverse complement strand
AATATATGTATATTTATTATAAATATGATATAATAATAAGTAAGTGGTGATAAAGTGAAGAGAATGATTAATAAACCTACTAAAGTGAATAAAAAGAAAGAGGTTAAGAAAAAAAGTAAACCTATTAATAAGAGTAAGAAAGATACAAGAAATATTTCAGAAATTATCGATAAGAGATATGGATTTCTTATTGTTTTAGTAGTGATTTTATATGTAGTAATACTTGGTAGAGTTTTTTATCTTCAAGTACTTAAAAATGATTACTATAATGAGAAACTTGCTATGTCTACGGAAAAGACAATAGAAAGTAGTAGTGCTCCTAGAGGGAGAATATATGATAGAAATTATAATTTATTAGTAGATAATGAAGCAGTTAAGACTATTTATTATAAGAAGCAGAAGAATGTTAAGGCAGAAGATGAGATTGAACTTGCTTATACGATTAGTGATAATATTGATATTGATTATTCTAAAATTACAGATAATAGACTTAAGGATTTTTATTATGCTGGTCATTATAAAGAGGGTAGAAAGAAGATTACTGATGAGGAATGGGATCTTTATAAAAAGAGAAAACTTAATGATAATGATATTGAAAAATTAATATATGAAAGATTAGAGGATGAAATAAAAGAATATGATGAAAGGGATAAGAAGGCAGCCTTTATTTATTATTTAATGAATAAGGGATATTCTTATGCTGAAAAAGTAATTAAGAATAAGAATGTAACAGAAGAAGAATATGCATATATTAGTGAAAATATTGATAATTTAAAGGGATTTAATACAAAATTAGATTGGGAGAGAGTATATTTATATGGTGATACTTTTAAGAGTATATTAGGCAATGTATCTTCGAATAGTCAAGGTATTCCTTCAGAACTAGCGGAAGTTTATTTGAAAAAGGGTTATTCTTTGGATGATAGGGTTGGTATTTCTTATCTTGAATATCAATATGAGGATTATCTTAAAGGTACAAAAGCTAAGTATAGATTATTATCAGATAATAGTTATGAACTGGTTAGTGAAGGTAAAAGGGGAAATGATATTGTTTTAACTATTGATATTGAACTTCAAAAGTATTTAGAAGAGATGCTTGCTAATGAGGTATATAATGCTAAAGGAGAGGCTGGAACTGACTACTATAATAGGTCTTTTGTTTTGATATCTGATCCTAATACAGGAGAAATATTGGCAATGAGTGGTAAACAGGTTCTTGAGAAAGATGGTAGTAAGTATATCGTTGATTATACACCAGGTATTGTTACACTTCCAGTTACACCGGGATCAGTTGTTAAGGGTGCTTCGATGATGGTTGGTTATAAATATGGGGCTATTGATATTGGTAGTCATATTTATGATGAGTGTTTAAAGATAAAGGATACTCCTGAGAAGTGTTCATGGAGAACAATGGGGGATATTGATGATATATATGCTCTTCAGTATTCTTCGAATGTATATCAGTATAAAATTGCTATTAAAGTTGGTAATGGTAATTATGAATATAATAAGAGTTTATCGATTGATGATGGTGCCTTTAAAAAGTATAGGGATATGTATGCAGAGTTTGGTCTTGGTAAGAAGACGGGAATTGACTTACCAGTAGAAAGTCTTGGCTATATGGGTACTAGTAGATTACCTGGTCATTTACTTGATTTTTCGATAGGTCAGTATGATACTTATACACCGATTCAATTATCCCAATATATTAATACTATTGCTAATGGTGGTAAGAGACTACAACCTTATTTACTTAAAGAGGTATATAATTCTAGTGATAATGGTGATAAGTTTGGTTCTTTAAAATATAAGGCTAAAACTAATGTTATGGGTACTTTGTCAGTAGAGGATAAATATATTAATAGAGTTAAAGAAGGTTTTGATGCAGTAGTTCAAAATGGTCTTGGTTATGGTTATATGGGTAATTATACATATTCTGCTGGTAAGACTGGTACTAGTCAAAGTTTCATTGATACTAATGGTGATAATAAAGTAGATACAGAGACAATTACTTCTTCATTTGTAGGATATTCTCCTAGCGATAATCCTAAAATGAGTGTAGTAGTGGTATCTCCAGATATTAGTATACCTGATTCTAGTCAGTCGATGGTTACTAAAAGAATATCTGCTCAAATCGTTAATAAATATTTTGAATTATATAGTGAATAAAATTAAAGGATAGTCATTGTGACTATCTTTTATTATGATATTAGATTATTTTAAATAGTAGAAAAGTAGAATTTAGAAAGCGTTCACCCCGATATGATATCTTATTAATGTTTATGGATAGATTATAGGCTATCCATAACATGAAAAGACAACGACTTTTCATGAAACTATTGACTTTAAGGCTATTTAGTGGTAAGATAGAAGACAATTTCAAAAGGGAGGTTTTGTTATGAAATTAAGAAATATTTTATTTGGTATTATGCTTATGTTTATAAGTATAAATGTAGTACAAGCAAGTGATGAAACAGTAAGTTATTTTGATGTAAAAGGTAGTGATTTATATCAAATAAATAGTTCTAAGCATATTAAGGGTAGTTCTATTCAAATGGCTTATAAAAAGAATGCTAATGGGGATATAATTTATTGTACTGAAAGTAAAAAGGCAAGTTTTCATGCTGATACAATGAGATATACTTATTCGAGAGAATTATCTACTAGATTTGTATATGTAATGGAAAATGGTTATCCAAATAAAACAATATTTGGTGACAATGAAAAGGATTACTTTACTACAGCTTTAGCAATATGGTATTTAGTTAATCCTAATGATAGTACTTTTACTTATTTCAATTTAGAAAAAGGTACATATCGTGGTAATTCTTCTGATGTAGTTAAAGAAATGGCTAACTTAGTATATGGTTCCGCTAATGCTAGTTGTAGTGATCCATATATTACTATTAATGCTTCTTCAAAAGATTTAACTTTAAGTAGTGATGGTAAATATTATGTTAGTTCTAATATTAGCATAAAAGAAAATGGTGTTTATAGATATACAGTATCTAGTGACAATAAAAATGTTACTATTACTGATACTAATGGTAATGTTAAAAGTAAATTTAAATATAATGAAAGTTTTATTGTTAAAGTAGATGCTTCTAGTGTTAGTGATAGTACTAGTATTAAAATTAAGGTATCCGCTAATGGAACTATTAATAAGGCTTATGAATATAGTCCTAGTAATTCAAAATATCAATCTGCTACTATGTTAGTAGGAGAAGGTACTCCAGTTAGTGATAGTACTAATTTCAATATTACTATTACTAAAAAACCAGATATTAGTATTAGTAAGAAAGATATTACTAATAGTAAAGAACTTGCAGGTGCATCTTTAGAACTTAGAAATGAAAAGGGTGAACTTGTTTATGCTTGGATCTCTACTAATGAACCTTTTGTTATCAAAGATGGTTTAGAAGCTGGTAAATATACTTTAACAGAAATACTTGCACCAGAAGGATATGAACTTAATAAAGAGAGTGTTACTTTCACAGTTAATGCTGACGGTACAGTAAATGGTGATATTGTTATGTATAATAAACCACAAGAGGTCATTGAAGTACCAAGTACATCTTCATTTAAAACTATGACAACATCTTTAATTGGATTACTAGTTATAGGATTTGGTTCTTTAGTAATCTATAGAAATTATAAAAAGAATGAAGAAATTTAAACTACAAATAGCAACGGGAGTAATACTAATTATGAGTGGTACTCTCGTTTTCTTAAATGATTATATTAAAGAAAAAAGGGATGTTGTATTTAGTGAAATGAATCTTGCTTTATCTTCGATTAATACTGATAATGTAGAGGAGCCTTCTACTGATCCGGTAGTTAATGAAGAAGAAGTACCAGAGACTCCTACTAATGAAGAAGTTAATTATGAAAGTTATTTAGGAATTATTGATATTTCTAAAATAGGATTATATAAGGGCTTTTATGATAAGAGTTCAAATCTTAATAATGTTAAATTTAATTTATATGTCCTTCCTGTAAGTGATTATCCAGATGTTAAAAATGGTAATCTTGTAATAGCGGGACATTCTGGAAATTATAATAATAGTTACTTTGGTAATTTATATAAATTAGATGTTAGTGACGAAGTTATTATTCATTATAATAATAAGGATTATATATATAAAATAGATAATATATATAATGAGGAAAAGACGGGTACAGTAAGAATATATCGAAAGAGGAATGAGACAACACTTACTTTGATTACTTGTACAAAAGATGATGATTATCATCAAACAATATATATTGCATATTTAATTAATTAGTTAATAAAGAAAAGGGGTGAGAAAATGACTTACTTATCAATAATAGATAAATTAAAGATATTATTTAATATGATGTTAGATAATAAGATAGTATTAATATTTTTTATAGCCACTATTGCTATTAGTTTATTATACTTTGTAAAAGTTATTAGTTATAAGAAGAGTATAAGTTTAATATTAATTAGTTTGGTTATAACGCTTATTGCTAGTATTAGTACTAATTATAAAGTATTATCTGGTACTTTTGATAATTTTATGACAATTTTATTTAGTAATATTTACTTTCCATCGATATATGTTTATTTAGTAATATTATTAATTAGTTTGATAGTATTTACAGTTAGTTTATTTAATACGATGCTTAAGAAAAGTTATAAAATAGTTAATAATATATTCTTTGTTATGAATAGTGTATTATTTATAATTATTATTAATATAATTGCTAAAAATAAGTTAGATGTTTTCTCAAATACAGTATATTCTAATATTAATTTAGTTAGTATATTAGAAATTAATATGACAGTATTTCTTTTATGGATTGGTAGTTTAATTGTTATTTATACTACTGATGTAATTAGTGACCAATTAGTTAGTAAAAAAGTTAATAAAAAAGAAGTTACAACTTCAGGTATTGAAGTATATAATAGTTTTATTGGTGATAGTACTCCTAATAACATTGAAGTGGATGCTAGTGTGGTAAATGATGATGTTTATGATACAAATGATACTGAAGAAGTAGAGGCTGCTACTAGTTATAGTGAGAATATTGATAAGGAAAGTAGTGTGATACCCTTTAATGATATATTAAGTGGTACGATGGCTCCAGTTTATTATGAAAGTGATAATACATTAAATAATGTTACTGGGCATAGTGAAATTATTAATCCTGAAGAGATATATGAAGATAAGTATGTAGAGGCTATTAGTAATGTTAATACTGATTGTTTTCAAGATATTGTTAATGATATTAGAGATAAAAGTATTATAATTAGTAAACCAGATAGAAGTCGTCTTGCTGAAAGTAATTTAAAAACTAATACCATTAATTTAAATGAATTAAATAATGATAAGATAGAAAATAAAGAAAAAGTTATTAATAATAAGATAAATATAGTAAAAGAAACAATTAATAATAGTATTAAAAATGATTATAACATAGATGATTATAAGAAAATGATTAATATGCTTAAAAATATTAAAAACATTACTAAAAGTACTAATATTAGTATTGAAGAAGCTATATCTATTAGTTTGATTAATAATTATAGTTTAGATGATTGTATTAAGTTTAAACAATTATTAGAAAGTAATTTAAATTAGTTACTTTCTTTTTCTATACATTTTGACTTACCATTATATTTCTTTTTTCATAAATTATTGTAAGGAGGGATAGAATGAAAGATCCTTATAAGAAAATAGAAGAAAGTAAAAAATGTATTTGTAAATGTACTCCTGTAATAGTGGGTCCAACTGGACCACCAGGAATAGATGGAGTTGCTGATAAAATAGTAGTTAGAAATACATATACAGGTGAAGCAGGTAGTTCTGCAAAAGTAATAGATAATAAAGTTAATGATACTCATATATTAGACTTTGTTATTCCTAAAGGCGAAGACGGACAAAATATTGCTTTAAAATCAGCATATATAGTAACATTTAATGAGAATACATCTCCTCAAGGAATAGAAGTATTATCTAATAGTAATATACCCCTTAAAAGAGTAGAATTAGATGTTCATAATTTAATAGAATTTGATCCAGTTAAAAGTTTAATAAAGTTTAATTTGGAAGGCTATTATAAAATATATTTTACAGTTAGTGCTTATCCTGAAGTTCATGGTCAAGATTTTGATCCAACAAAAGATATTGTATCAGTAGGTTTTAGAGAAACAAATACTGATCATATTTATGTTGGCGTAGGAGAATTTGTCTATAACGGAGAACCAGTAGAATTATCAGCAAATGGTATAGTAGCAGTAGTGGATACAGCAGTTACATATGAACTTGCCAATCTAGGTAAGTATACAATATATTTAGAGACTCCCGATATTCAAAATATATCATCAAAATCTTATTTTGCTAATCCATTAGTTACGATGGTTATAGATTATTTAGGAAAACCAGTGGTGTAGACATGAATAAATATAAAGTTATTGTATATGCAATATGTAAAAATGAAGAGAAATATGTAGATAAATGGTATGATAGTGTTAAAGAAGCTGATAAAATATTTGTTTTAGATACAGGTAGTACTGATAATACAATTAGAAAATTAAAAGAAAAAGACAAAGTAGTAGTAAGACAAGAAAAAATAATACCATGGCGTTTTGATGTAGCTAGAAATAGATCTTTGGATATGGTTGATGAAGATAGTGATATATGTGTTTGTATAGATTTAGATGAAGTTTTGGTAAAGGGATGGAGAGAATTATTAGAGAAGTATTGGAAAGAAAATACCACAAGATGTATGTATATTTATAATTGGAGTTTGGATAATCATAATAGACCGATAATTAGTTTTTACTATGAAAAGATTCATAGTAGGCATGGTTATAAGTGGTCACATCCTGTTCATGAGGTTCTTACTTACAATGGAAGAGAAAGTAAAATATTAATTGAAGATTTAATAGTTAATCATTATCCTGATGTAACTAAAAGTAGAAGTTCTTATTTACCATTATTAGAACTTTCAGTTAGAGAAGATCCAAATGATGATAGAAATATGCATTATTTAGGTAGAGAATATATGTATTATGGTAAATATAATAAAGCAATAGATACCCTTATTAAACATTTAAAATTAGATAGTGCTACTTGGAAAGATGAAAGAGCAGCTTCAATGAGATTTATAGGTAGATGTTATACTAATTTAAATAGATATGAAGAAGCAATATTATGGTATAAAAAAGCTATTAAAGAAGCTCCTTATTTAAGAGATGGTTATGTAGAAATAGCAATGTTATATAGTTCGTTAGGTGATTATAATAAAGTTATTTATTATACTAATAAAGCTTTGAAAATAAATAAGAAAGAAAAAACATATATAAATGAAGTATTTAGTTATAATAGTACTATTTATGATTTAAGAAGTATTGCTTATTACAATTTAGGTAAGTATAAGGCCGCTGGTAAAAATATTGATATAGCAATAGACATGGAACCAGATAATGAAAGACTTATAAGTAATAAAAAGATAATAGATGATAAGTTAAAGTAATTTACATTTTCTTTAGTTTATAGTATAATTAGAAGGAAGAAGAAGGTGGTGTTGTTATGGCAAAGAAAAGAAGAAGAAAAAGAAGATTGAAGCCTTTTACTAAAGTATTGTTAGTTATTATACCTATTTTATTATTAGGTACTGGATATTATGAATTTATTTATAAAGGAAATAATAGTAGTAGTGATGTTACTATTAATGATAATAAAAATAGTGGTGATAATACACTTAATGATAATAATAATGATGAAATAATTATTACTAGTAATGATGATACTATTCCTGATGATATTGCCTCTGATGACTATATTGGTATTTTAGAATATAAAGCAACAAAAGATTATCGATATAAAGAAATAGTAGCTAATAAAGATATATATCCAGAGAAACTATTAGAAATGTTATCAAGAAATAATGATATGATTAGTTATATGTATGATTATGAAGATAAAGAAGGTCATGTATATATTGATAATGTCGGTAAAGTAACAACAGGAGAATATCCCCTTCTTTTACAATATGATAAAAAATGGGGATATGGAATTTATGGTGATAGAGTAATTGCTATAAATGGATGTGGTCCTACCGCTATTGCAATGGTAGTAGCAGGCCTTACAGGAAGAAATGATGTAACTCCATATACAGTTGCCAAGTACTCTTATGACAATGGCTATTATACTAGTGAATGGGGAACTAGATGGGATTTAATGACAATAGGGGCTAAATATTTTGGTATAGTTGGAAAAACTTTTACTTTAACCAAAGAAAACCTATTTAATGAACTTAATAATGGACATCCAGTTATTACTAGTATGAGACCTGGAGATTTTACTACTATTGGTCATTTCATATTATTAACAGGAGTAGAAGACGGTAAAATAAAAGTAAACGATCCTAATAGTAAGATAAGAAGTGCCAAATTATGGGATTATGATGTCATAGCACCACAGATAAAAGGTCAATGGTCATTTAGTTTAGTAAGTTAAAAGAACTAGATTTCTCTAGCTCTTTTTCTTATTTTAGTAGTTGTATCTTTAATAGTAGTATTATCTGTATACTCTTCAATTGAAGAAAGCCTTTTATATATTTGCTCTAAAGTAGTTCTTAAATTTTCATTTACTTTGTCATCACCATGTTCAGAAGTAAAATCAACATATTTAATTAATTGTCTAATTTCACCATCATAAGTATTAAGTAATTCTTCTACTTCTTTTATTAATTTCTTTCCTTTATTTATGTAATCTTCTTTATCTTTAGTATAATGTTTTATATCTTCTAAATCTTTTTTAATATCTATAATACCACTAATTAAACCAATAGATACTTCATCGAACATTTCACCTTTGACACCTAGTAAGAAAAAATATACAATAGCGGCCAATATTTCACTAAACAATATGTAAAGTACTAGGTTGCCTTTGCTTATTATACTATCATTTTCATCAATAGAAGTTCTAGTGATAATATAATAAATGTCGTTATATACATTCTCATAAGTTAAAGTATCTTTGGTTTCTTTTTCTTGCTTTCCATCAATACCTAATCCTTCAAAGTTAAGATTTAAGATATCTTCATTAGATAGTTCATTTGCTTTACCTAAATTGTAGGTGGTTACATATCTATAGAAACCACCAATTTTTTTACGATATGGTTCATACTTTGTAACAATGATACCTTCAGTATATTCTTCACTGCTACCATAGAATGGTTCGGTGGTAGTTTCATTATTGTCCCTAGTATCATAAGTAGTGATAGTTGTACTTTTTAAGCTTGAAGTTTCATTAGCGGCATGCTTACCTAAACGATAGGCACCACCAATTAAAGTTGTAATAATACTAGCACTAAGTATTATGCTTCCAATATTTTTGATATAACGAAGAGGTTTCTTTAGATTTATTATTTCTTCTTCATAATCATTGATACTATAATGAATTTTACTTATATCTTGTTCATATATAAATAGTTCATTATTTATTCTATCGTATAATGGTTTTAGCTTAGTTATATCTTTAGTTTCTTGCTTCTTTTTGATAGGCTGTACTAAAAGAGATAATAGTTCATAATCTAAGTAATGACTATTAATACCATTTAAATCTAAAGTATTTTTTCGATTAAATATTTCATTGTTTTTAGGATCATTTTTATCTAGTTTATTTAGTTCTTTAGATATTTCTTTATCTAAATACATAGTATGAACTTCATCTTTTATTAGGGAATCAAATAAACTTTTTTTATTAAGCTTAATTTCTTCTTTTAGTAAATAATAAGTTACTTCATAAATACTATCTACTATATTGCCTTCAGCAGAATAGTCTAGTGTATTAGATTTTTTTAAACTATTTAAAATACTTATTAATTGTGGAGATAATTCTTCTAGTTCTTTAGATGTTATATTATTACTTTCAATGATATTTTTTAATAGACTAGTAAATGAACTAACTTTCATATATACTTCATATTTTGATAGTTCCTTTTCAATTATTTTTAGACTATTAATAGCTTTAGAATAATTAGCTTCAAGATAGTCAACTACAAATGGCGTATCAAAACTCTTTTCTAAATCTTCTTTATTACTAGTACGACATTTATCTTCAATATTATAAATGGCGTTTTCATAATTGGTAGTATCTAATCCTATTTCCTTTAATTTATTAAGTATTTTATTTACTTTATACAATTCTGATTTGTATACTATTGCTAAATCTCTTTCCATAAATATGTTCCCCCTTAGAAAGTATCATTATTATAGCATTAAATTAATACTATGTCAAAAAAAGAACCCTAAATAAGGTTCTTTCGATGTTTAAATGGAGGACGTAGTCGGATTTGAACCAACGCTCAGGGAGTTGCAGTCCCGTGCCTTACCACTTGGCTATACGTCCAAAAGACTATTTAATTATAGCAGACTTTTGTAAGTATTTCAATATATTTTATGAAAAAAATATAAAAAGTTGCTAAAAGGGATGTAATTATTTAAAAAGTATAGTATAATATATTTACTTTGAGAGGGGAAGTAGTATGGAAAGAATACAAAAGAAAATAGCATCTTTAGGTTATTGCTCAAGAAGAAAGGCTGAAGAACTTATTGTTAAGGGCTTAGTTGAGGTTAATGGTGAAGTGGTAACTAAACTTGGTACGACAGTTAAACCAGGAGATATTATTACGGTAGAAGGTAATGTTTTAGATAGTAGTAGGGCTTATGAATATTATTTACTTAATAAACCTAAAGGGGTAGTTACAACGACAAAAGATGAAAAGAATAGAAAAACAGTAGTAGATTTAATTGAAACTAATACGAGAATATATCCAGTAGGAAGACTTGATTATGATACAACAGGAGCTCTTATTCTTACTAATGATGGTGAACTTGCTAATTTACTTATGAGTCCTAGTTCATTAGTAGATAAGACTTATGTTGCTAAAGTAAAAGGCATAGTACAAATACCTGATATGCAAAAATTAAGAAGTGGTGTAATAATAGATGGCGTTAAAACAAAAAAAGCCCAAGCAAGAATTAAGAGTATTGATAAGAAGAAAGAGACATCAGTAGTTACGCTTACAATTCATGAAGGTAAAAATCATCAGGTTAAAAAGATGTTTGAAGTACTTGGATACAAGGTTATAAAACTAAGAAGAGAGTCTATTGGTAATTTAAACTTAAAAGGTCTTATGCCTGGTGAGTATAGAACTCTTTCAATTAAGGAAGTTAAGATATTATATAGTTTATGTAAAAAGAGTTAGGTGTTTATTATGCAATTGAATATAAAAGAAGCTAGAGAAAATAATATAACTAAAGTAGAAGGTAGTATTAATATTGATTTATCTTTACTTAGTAGTTTAATTAATAGTTCTAAAGAGGAACTAATTATCGATATGATAAAGTCTAATCAAATTATTAATAATTTTAATCCTCCAGCAAGAATAATGCAGCTTATTATTGATTGTGCTCTTAGTAAGGAAGATACGAATGTTCTTAAAGATGCTTTAATGGATAGTGGTATTCCCATTCTTTCTTTAATATTAAGTGTGGCTATTGGTTATAATCAAAAATATAATTATTTAAAAGAGATAGAAGATGTTAAAGAGGTATTTATCTTTTGTAATGAGAATAATTTTACTGATGCTTTAACTATTAGTAAGAGATTTAATGCTAAAGTTATAGTTTCTGCTCAAAAGATATCACTTATTAGTTATAAAAAAATAATAGAGGACTTTGGTGTAGAAAATATTAATAATCTTAATGTATATATTGATTATCAGAAGAATAATAGTCCTATTTTAATTAGTATGGTATATAAGATATCTTGTATTATCAATGAAGTAGTAGAGGAAATTAATAGTTATGATTTATCTCCTTTAGAGAAGGTTATGTTTGTTTATGATAGTGTTAAGTATCGTTTATTTGAGGATGATTTAGAAGATATTAATAGTTCTAGGGATTTAGATAAGGTACTTAATGGTGATAAAATTGTATGTGCTGGATATTCTAATTTGTTTACTGCAATATTAACTAGTTTGGGAATTAATTCGATTCCAGTTATTGATTTTAATATTAAGCATCAAAGAAGTTTAGCATATATAAAAGATGATAAATATAATATTAATGGTGTATATGCTTTTGATCCAACTTGGGATAGGAGAAAGAATGCTGATGATACTAGTTATATCGATAAATATGATTATTTTTTGATGCCTCTTGTTAGAAGTATGGAAAGCTGCTACTGCGAAGTAAGTGAATTATTAGAATTAGATAAAGAGACAATCTTAAAGATAATTGATGGTAAAGATATGGAATCAGCAATTAAAGTATTAGATAGACTTAATGTTTTATTTGCTCTTGTTGATGCTAAATATATTCCTGATGATAAGTATTATGTAGTAGAAGAAATAGCAAAAGAGTATGATCGAACCATAGGTAAATATTATTCTAGTGAGATAAGTTTTGAAGATTTTATTAATTTATTATATGATGTTAGAATAGTAGAAGCCGCTAGTGGAATGATCAATACTATAAATAAAGATGGTATTAGAGATACTTCAATTAAAAGATATATGGATGTTAATAAGAGAAAAAGAAAGGTAAGAATAAAGGGCTAATCGTAGTCTTTTTTTTTTTGTATAACATATATTATATTAGGTGATATAGAATGACCAAAGTAGATAACTTTAAAGAGTTTGTGAGAAAAAATCCTAAGTTAGTTACTTATGTTAGGGATAATAAAAATACATGGCAAGGTTTTTATGAATTATATGATTTATATGGAGAAGATGAGAATATTTGGAATAAGTACTTAAATAAAGAGGATAGAGTAGAGCCTTCTACTAAAAGCAGTAGTCCTTTTGAAGGAATACTTGATACAGTTAAAAATATTGATGCTGGTAAATTACAAGATGGCTTATCATCAGTACAAAAGGCAATTGATTTATTTGGAGGACTTTTAGTTAAAGATAAGACTACTGATACTTATAGTCCTAGACCAGTGTATAAGAGGTTTGATGATTAATGACAATAGAAAATCAAGTTAGAATAGCAGGAGATCCTCTTTTGACTAGATTTATTAGAGAGTATCCTATTTGGTATAAGCGATTAAATAGAAATCCTGACTTATTTAATGATATGATAATGGACATGAAAGAGAAATATAAGTTAACTACTTCTGATAAGATTAATAATACTTTAAATAGTATTAATATGTTAAAAACTTTTTTAGATGTCTTAAAATAAAAATACCAAGATGACTTGGTATTAATTTTTAAATCTTAATTTTTCATTTGATATATTAAATAACATCCCTACTAGTATCATATATGATAATAATGATGAACCACCATAGGAGATAAAAGGAAGGGTAATGCCCATAATAGGAAGAAGTCCTATAGTCATACTGATGTTTTGAATCTGCTGGAAGAGTAATACAGAAATAATACCACCGATAGTAAATTTATCACAAGCAGTAGTAGTTTTACCTGCTAGAGAGATGATAGTTATATCAAAATAAATTAATAGTGATATTAGGCAAAGCACTCCAATAAAACCAAAGTTAGAAGCAAAGACAGCAAAAATAAAGTCTGTCTGCATTTCAGGAAAGTAGATGGGAGTATGATTGAATCCATGCCCTAGACTACCTGCTGATCCAATAGCGGTAATACTATTGGTAAGTTGTAATCCACTAGAAGATGACCAATTTAGTATTCTATCCATACGGTAGAAGAAACTGGTACCAAATATTTTGATAAATAAATCTTTATCTAAAAAGTATATTGATAGGAAGGTTCCACCACATATTAAGATAATTGCTAATATAGCAATAAACCATCTATTTCTAAAACCAGCAGTAAAGAGCATAACAATAGTAATAATAAAATAAATAAGAACGGCTCCGGTATCTGGCTCAATAAAAGTAAGTATTGATGGTATACCAACGATTATAAGTACTTTTAAAAGAAACTTGAATTCTTCATTAATATCATTATTTCTTTTTTCAGCATTGAAGTCTCCAATCATTCTAGCTAGTGTTATTATTAAGAATATTTTCATAAACTCAGATGGTTGAAAACTACCAATATATGGTATAATAAACCAACATCTAGCATTATTTATGGGCTTACCAATAAATAATACTAGTATCAGGAGTGCTACTCCTACTAGATAGAATATATAGGCATTGTTATATAAAAATTTATTACCAAAAGCCATCATTAAATAGGCTATAGAAAAACCTATTACATACCATAGTATTTGTTTTAAATATAAATTCTGCAAATCACTAGGAAGTAGACTTCTAGTACAATAAATAGTTATTACACTAATAATACCAAATAGTATAAGTGGTATTAAGATATTTTTTTCTACTTTAAACTTTGATTCTTTTTTCATTTAAATCACTCTCTTAATTATGATACCACAAATATTAAAAATAATAAATATAATTCTTATTATTTTCATATAATCTATTAGAGGTGAAAGTAATGAAAGATCTTCCTAGTATGTATCATAGTAGTATAAATAAGGATATCAATAATAATGAAAGGGTATATTCTACTTTATATAATGATAGTAATATTATTAGTAATAAATCATTTGTTAATAATAGAAATAATTTAACAGTAGAACAAAAGATTCAAAATATTTTTAATTCTCCTAATTACATATATAAGATAGATGTAGTTATTGTTACTGATAATAATAAAGTTAATAAAAGAATTATTGGTAAAAATAAAAATAATTTAATTACTATGGATAATGAATATATTCCTATTAATACTATTAGAGATATTTATATAGAAAAATAAATATTTCTTTTTTAGTTTTATATTATTTTTTTTCTTAAATAACTTGAATATATTTATAGATGATGCTATAATTATATTGTTGTTATTGCCCTGTAGCCAAGCGGTAAGGCATCAGACTCTGACTCTGACACGCGTTAGTTCGAATCTAACCAGGGCAACCAAAATAAAAAAATAGCCCTATAAAGGGCTTTATTCTAGATATGGTTATCTATTGCAGGAATTGCATCTATTTTGGTTACATCCATTACCCCAAAATAGCACAAAGAAGATAAGTAATATTACTATTATTATCCAGTAAGCTCCTGATCCATAGCCGTAGCCATATCCATAACCTGGATATCCATAACCGTACATAGTAGTCACCAGTCCTTTCAGTATATTATACTATACTATGTGATAAATGAACATAATGGATACCTAATAATATGAAAAAATGAGGTGAAAATATGACAAATAAAGATTTAGCAGAATTAATATTTCCTAATGTTACTAAAACAGTTGAAGATTATGAAAAAATGTATCCAGAGAGAGAGTTACCTGAAGGGGCTGCGGTAACGAGATTTGCTCCTAGTCCTACTGGCTATATGCATATAGGTAATTTAATGAGTACTACTATATGCTATGTACTTGCTAAGAATACTAATGGAGTATTTATTTTAAGAAATGAGGATACTGATAAGAAAAGAGAAATACCTGATGCAGTAGAGAAGATTAGAGAGACATTATCTGAATATAATATGCTTCCTGATGAGTATGAATATGATGGTGAAATAGTGGGTAATTATGGTCCTTATATTCAGAGTGAAAGAAAAGAAATATATCATGCCTTTATTAAGAGATTAATTGAAATGGGAAGAGCATATCCTTGTTTTTGTGCAAAAGAAACATTAGATGACTTAAGAAAAAATCAAGAAGAAAAAAAGATGAGAACAGGTTATTATGGTAGATTTGCTAAATGTAGAAATATTAGTATTGATGAAGCAATAGAAAGAATTAAGAATGGCGAAGATTATGTCATTAGATTTAAATCAATGGGAGATCCTGATAAGAAGTTTGCTTTTGATGACCAAGTAAAGGGTAGAATAGAATTTCCGGAAAATGATCAAGATGCCGTTATTATGAAAAGTGATAACTTACTTCCAACATATCATTTTGCTCATTTAGTAGATGATCATTTAATGCATACTACTCATGTCGTAAGAGGAGAAGAATGGTTATCTTCAGTACCTCTTCATGTCGAATTATTTAAAGCCTTTAATTATAAGTTACCTAAATATATTCATATACCTTTAATTATGAAACAAGATGGTGATGTTAAAAGAAAAATTAGTAAGAGAAGAGATCCTGAAGCAAGCATGAGTTATTATAAAGAAAAAGGTTATCCTAGTTCTGCTGTTATTGAATCAATAATGACTATTGCTAATTCTAACTATGAAGAATGGAGAAATTGTAATCAGGATAAGAGTTATTTAGACTTTAAGTTTTCTCCTAAAAAGATGTCAGCATCAGGAGCTTTATTTGATTTGGAAAAATTAAACAATATATCTAAAAATTATATTAGTAAGATGTCTAAAGATGAAGTATATAGTAATTTAGTTAATTGGTGTAAAGAGTATGATAATGACTTTTATGAGATAATTACTAAATATGAAAAATATACTAAAGATGTTTTAAATATTGAAAGGGAGCAAAAGAAACCTAGAAAAGATTATGCTAGTTATTCAGAAATTAAAAATCAAATATTCTATATGTATGATGAATTATATACTCCTAATGAATATGAATGGGGTAAAATTAATGATAAGGAAGAAATTCTCAACATATTAAATACATATATGGATAAGTATTTTGATATTTCTGATAAAGAGGTATGGTTTAATAATATTAAAGTACTTACTGATAGTTTAGGATATTGTAGTAATATGAAAGAATATAAGGAAAACCCTGATAATTATAAGGGTTCAGTAGCGGATATATCAACAGTAATTAGAGTAGGTATTACTAGTAAGAGTATGACCCCTGACTTATATGAGATAATGAGATTATTAGGTAAAGATAGAATATTAGAGAGAATTAAGAACATTAAAGATGAACTTTAATTGTTCTTTTTCTTTTTTAATATTAATCTTCACTTTTTTCTATAATGATGTTATAATCTTAGTAGGAGGATTGATAAGATGGAAAAAGCAAAAGTATATTTTACTAGAGAAATAACTAGTGATAGTTTAGTAAAGATTTATAATAGTTTAGGTATTGAGTTAAAAGACAATGTTGCAGTTAAGTTACATTCTGGTGAAGAAGGTAATCAAAATTATTTAAAACCAGAGTTTATGAGTGATATTATTACTAGAGTAGGTGGCACAGTGGTAGAATGTAATACTGCTTACGATGGGGCAAGAAATACAACTGAAAAGCATGAAGAATTAATGAATAATCATGGTTGGAGTAAATATTATAATACAGATATTATGGATAGTGAAAGTAATATTGTTTTAGATATTCCAAATGGCAAAGTAATAAAGGAAAATTATGTTGGTAGTCATTTAGATAATTATGATAGTATGCTTGTGATATCACATTTTAAAGGTCATCCAATGGGAGGCTTTGGTGGTGCTCTAAAACAACTTTCAATTGGTGTGGCATCATCTTCTGGTAAGGCTTATATTCATACTGCTGGTAAGACTACTGATGTAAGTAAATTATGGGAAAATTTACCAGAACAAGATAAGTTTATTGAAGCAATGGCAGATGCTGCTTCTTCAGTTCATAATAAATTTAAAGGTAAGATTGCTTATATTAATGTTATGAAAAATATGAGTGTTGATTGTGATTGTTGTGCAAAGGCAGAAGATCCTTGCATGAAAGATATTGGTGTTCTAGCTAGTTTAGATCCTATTGCAATTGATAAGGCATGTATTGATTTAGTTAGAAATAGTACTGATGAAGGAAGAGACCACTTACTTGAAAGAATAGAGAGTAGACATGGGGAACATATAATTGAAGCCGCTAATGAATTGAACTTTGGTACTACTAACTATGAATTAATCGATATAGATAATTAAAAAAGAACCTAGTGGTTCTTTTTTGCTATATCATTTATTTTAACTATTATTTTAATTATATTATATAAATATCTATTGATAACTAAATCATAAGTACCAATATATTCATATACTTTGCCTCCAAAGCCCATTTTAAAGGTATAATTTCCATTCTTTTTATCGGTATTTTTTATATAACCAAAGTTAAATATTTTATATCCTTCTTCAAGATACTTTTTAATAATTTCCCATTTTATTAAATGAGAAGAATAGAAATTAGCAAGATCCTTATTATAGGCTTCATCCATAAAATATATCTCTCTATTATTCTTAATAATGATAATACCTCCAATAATGGTTTCATTAGCATATTTAGTATATAGATTGGTTGCTTTAATAATTTCATTTTTATATTTAGTTATCTTTTTATCAGAAATCATTTTTTTATTAATAAGAGAATTTGTTTTTTTAACTCTGATATTTTGCATAAGTTCATTTAATCTATCGTTTCTTTCATCTTCAGTTTTTAGGATAAATCTATAGTTATTAACATATTGTTCAGGATTTATCTTAGCATAATATACTTCTACTTTAGTAGCATCATTATTAAAATTATTAATAATTTTAGTTATTTTTTTCTTATCAATATTATTATTTAATTCTAGTAGTGGTTCTATATTATTGTTTTCATCTTTATAGATATTGATAGCTCTTCTAGTGGATAAATAAATATTTCTTTTAGTATTAGAATTAAATAGTTTAAATGTTTCAGGCGGAGTATTCTCTGTTTCTAATATAACTTTTTTAGGAGAATTTTTACTAGTTTTAATAAATGATAAATCATCGAATAATTTTAGTATATTAGTATCATAATAAATTATATCATTATTACTATCAAACATTTTATAAGTAAATAAATTATCACAGGTAATATAAACATATTTCTTTTTCTTTAAATATTCTTTTAAAGCATTAATAAAATCTTTAAATAAATTATCATTATTATAATCAATTAAAAAACTTCCTGGGACATAACCAATTCGATATTTAGATATTCTTTTTTCTAGAAGTAGAGTAGCCGCCATTAAAGTATTATCATTTTCATTAATAAAGCCTAAATAATAGATAATACCTTCTTTATAATGAGCATATTCTATAGTTTGCATGTATGATCTAGCACTATGAAGTTTAGAATAGTTTTTAAATTGTGTTTCAGTAAGTTCAATAATCTTCATATTTATTTCTCCTTCTTTTTAATTGTACCATATTTTACCTTAAATTAAAATATTATATTTTTATTTCTAGATAACTTTTATAAAAAAATCAACAATGATGAAGCGGTGCTTATATTTCGTTTGATACCTGACATTGTTATTAATACTTGATAGTTCGTTAATGATTTATTTAAGAATGTACGAGAGTTTCTTCTTTTAAATAGAGAAAGTATAGATTAGAAAGTATTTAACTGTGAATATGATATTATATAATAGTTCATGAATAGACTATTTATAGGCTATTCATGATAGGTAAAGACCTAAGACTTTACCTATAAAAAATAACAAAACTTACTTGATAAGATAAATAATTTATGATATACTTAATTTAAAGAATAGAG
>CAKPAL010000007.1 GCA_934132925.1 uncultured Bacilli bacterium | reverse complement strand
CTATCTGGTCTCATTCTAAGTGAATTTCTAACCAAATCACGAATAGTAACTTCACCTTCACCCTCATAATTAATAAGTCTCGTCTCAAGTGAAATAACATGTTTCTGATGTAGTTTTAATTCTGCAGCATCTTCAATCGTAATAATTCTCTCATCATCACCTAAGAATCCTGACAAAATATTAAGTAATGTTGTCTTACCAGTACCAGTACCACCAGAAATAATAATATTAAGTTTAGCCTCTACCGCAGCCTCTAAAAATCTAGCCATATTAACCGTTAAACTACCACCTCTTAAAAGATCATCAATAGTCTCCAACTTTTTATTAAACTTTCTAATAGTAAGAACTGGCCCTTTTAAACTAAGTGGTGGAATAACCGCATTAAGTCTTGAACCATCCCTTAGTCTTGCATCAACCATTGGATTAGCGGCATCAATAGTTCTACCAAGAGGTTGTACAATTCTCTGAATAGTTCTAATAATATGTTTATCATTGATAAAAGAAACCGTCTCATCCTTAACAATCTTACCATCAATCTCAACATATATTTCATTAGGAGCATTAACCATTATCTCCGTAATAGCATTATCAAGAAGTAAAGGCGTAATTGGACCATACCCCGTTATCTCATTTTGAATCAAATTAAAGACATGATTTCTTTCTAAATTAGATAAATCATAACCAAGTAAAGCAGCATCAATTTCATTATTAATATAATCTTCAGGTAAAGTATCTTCAGGAATATTCTCCTCAATCAAATTCTGAACAATCTTTACCCTAATCTCTTCAAGTAAACCCTTATCACCAAAAACATCATAATCCTTAACATTCTCATCAGAAGTATTAATTTTAGGTTTCACTTCAAAAGCTTCAGTTAAACTCTTCTTACCCATTATTTAGCCTCCTTACTATGTTTATCATCAATTAAGTCAAGGGCTAATTTCTTCATATTATTAACATCTTTAACATGAAACATATTCAAATTATTATTTAAAGTAAGTATCTCTCCCCCTACCACATACTTATCAATATTCTTAATATAATAATTTTTTGAAATAGTATAATCAATATTATTTTTAATAACACTCCTAATATCATACAATGACATATAATCCTTACCAGTATCCCTTGAATTATTAAGAAGTACTAAATAATTCTTTTTATCTGTATCCTTAAATATACTAATTAAACTCTTCATATTCTTTAAATCAACAATATCATTAGTAATCATAAATAAAGACATATAAGCATAATCCAAAATAGTTAAATTAATTTCATTTAAAATATGTGTCGTATCCACTACTACAACATCATACTCTTTTTTAGCTAAATCAAATATAAGTGGAATATATCTTCCCTCTACCTTCATAGCCATTCTTGGATCTTTGGGACAAGCCAAAATATCAATATTACTATTATAAGTCGTAACATATTTCTTAAGTTCTGTAAATCTATTATTAGCCATACTATCAATCATCATATATATATCCTTACTATTCTTGACATTAAGACATGCCGCTACCCCACCAGAATATAAATCCAAATCAATAATAAGAACTCTTTTACCAAGACTGCAATAAATACCTGCTAAATTAAGAGCCATCGTTGTCTTACCAACACCACCCTTAACTGAAGATACTGTTATAACCTTACCTGCCATAGTATCACTTAAACCCTTTCTATAACCTTTTTATCCAAAACCATCTTACCAATATAATGACAACTAACATCAGTCAAATTAAAATTAAACATTTTTCCAAATACCCCTTTAATTCTTTTAGCAACTATAACATCAATAATACCATTATTAATATCCACTTTTATATAACTAATATCATTCTCATTACTCATAATCAAATCATCAACATCACTCTTACTAACACTATCTTTATTATCAAGATAATAATCTATTGCCATATAAACAGTATTAGAAAGTCTATTCTTCTCATATATAGCATTGCCAACATCATATATAAGTGTAATAATAAGTAAAAATATCGGAATAATAACCACAAACATTACTAGACTTTGACCCCTATTATTCAGCCTAAACATCAGGAATATTCCTTTCTATCTTAATTTTATATGGATTTCCTAGTATCCTATTAAGACCAGGTGTAAGAATATTAACATCCTCACTAATAACAACATTAAGATACTTATCTTTCTTATTAACATCAATATCTATATCCAAATAACTACTTTTAATTTCCTCAAGAGTAATATTATTTTTTAACATATTAACTACATCAACACTAACATTCTCAAGTTCATTCTTCTTATTCAATATCATTCCAAAATCAACAACAACGAATAATATCATAATAAATATAGGTAAAATAAGAACAAATTCTACTAATGCTTGACCCTTTCTATTCATAGAACTACTCACTCTCCCTATTTTCTATTTAATTATACCAAATAATAACTAAAAAAGAAAGATTTTTTTATCTTTCTTTTATTTTTTCTTATTATTTCTTTCATTATTATTATTTTTCTTATTCACTTCAGTTTCTTTCTTAGGTTTAATATCACTCTTAAATTGCACATCAACAACTTTTTCATCATCTTTCTTAAAGATTAAATATAATAAACCAAGAACAACTAAAATAATTAATATAATAATAACAACCTTTTCCGCTGTATTAGAAGAACTATCAACCTCTGTCAAAACATCCTTCTTTTCTTCTTTATTAACAGTTATCTTATATTCTCTAGTACTACCATCTTCAGCCTTTACTGTAATAAGAACTGTATTATTACCTTTTTTAAACTTCTCATTACCAGTAATCTCAACACTAGCTTTACTATCTTCTGCTATTGCCTTAATATCTAAAGAAGTAACATCACTCTTAACTTTAATACTATATTCTAGAGTATCTTTATCAAAAGTAATATCATAACCATTAATCTCTAATAATTTTAAATAGTTATTCGAAGAATAATAATAAGTAACTGGAGTAAGTACTGGTTTAGCCTCTTTAACAATATAAACAGTATAAACCTTAATAGAACCATCTTCTGCTATTACCTTAATAGTGGCAACTGTTTTATCTTCATCTAAAGTATACTCATTAAGACCTTCTACAGTACTATTAACATCCTCAAGTTCTCCAGATAAAATAACACTTTTAGTATCATAAGGAACAGTCACTGTATAAACAGTTGCATCCTTATCAAATGAAACATCAAACTTACCAACACTAGCCTTAAGTGAACTTAAGTTACTATTAGAACTAGCCTTTCTAGTAATATTAATTTCTTTAGTAAGTGTAGTAAATTCACTTATATCAGTATTACCCATCTTACTAATTTCACCATCTAATTTAACATTAGTACTACCTTTACCTAAAGCCATAAAAGTAAATGTAAAAATAACCTCATCATTACTAAGTTTATTGCCAACATACATTAAATTATTATCTTTATAATTACCAAATAATTTATCACTAGAAGTAACACCAACAAGTTTTAATAGACTATTATCATAATTAACTACTGCTGAAATACCATCAATAAAATCATTAACATCGCTAGACTTAACAATAACAGATAAATCAAAATTATCTCCCACTGTTATTTCACTAGGAACATCTCCAAATACTAAAAATAAATCAGTATTTCTAACATAATCTTCATTATAATTATTTAGTAGATTATTAAAGTAAGCAATGTCAAAGAATGAAATTAATCCTTCTTCTTCACCCTCTTTACTTATAGCATCCATTGATATAACTTTGTTACCATCAAGATAATCATTAATTGTAGTTTTAACATCTTCTACATCAAACTTATTATCATTAGTATTATCACCCATCATAACTATTATATAAGTAAAAGTACCAATATTCTCTTTAATAATCTCTAATTTATAACCATTTTTAATCTCACTATTTAATACATTTTCATCAGTTAAATCTAACTCATTATTATCAGTATCAAATACTTTAAGACCAAGACTAGCCTCATTAGCTAAATCAGAAAAATGACTAATTTTAGCTATCTCTACACTACCATTATAACCTAAAGCATCACTAAACATATAACCATTATTAAATCTATAATTAAATATATTACTAAAATCATAATTGCTATCATAGTAATTAACATTAGCATTATAAGTATAAGTAATTGTCTTATCAACTATCTCATTTTCCCCTAATTCTTCAATAGTAATAATGTCACTAGTATTATAAGTACCACTCATTAAAGTACTTGTATCAGTACTAGTACCATCTATTATAAGTGATGGAATACCACTACCTAAACCTTTATATAGTTCAGTATTACCATTCATAACTCTATAACTACTATTAGGAGATATCTCTCCAGGCATTATAATCAAGTTTTGGGTATAAGTCTTCTTTTCAAGTACAGTATATTCACCAGTTGAAACATTACCAATTGTCTCTAAAGTAGGATCAACTTCACTATCATTCAAACTACCAACTAATCCACTTTTAACTGAATCAACTATATGTGTAATATTATCATTAAATACAATAGTATTACCATCTTTAACAGTAACTTCTACTTTAAATATACCATTGTATAAATAAGATATCGGATCCAATTCGCATTTAGTTTTAGTTTCATTTAATTCTTCACCCGTTTTTGTAACAGGAGTCATTTCTTTACTTTCAGTTTCACCATCTAAATAAGTAAAACTAGTATTTACTTCTACAACATATTCTTTATCTTCATCATAACTACCATCTAAACTGATATATGAAAGTTCATAACTTTGAACATAACCAAGATCTAAATCTTCTTCATAACTTAAATTAAGATCCAAATTTTTAGTAAGTATCTCATCAGCTAAAACAGTAACTACTGAAGATAATTGAGAAAATATCATAGCAAGAACTAAAAATATTTTACTAATCTTTTTCATTCTCTTCATAATCATCATTCCTTTCTTAATAATCATTTAACAACATATACCTTACCCCTGAATAATAAACACCGAGGCAAATGATAAAGATTACCCTCTCTATCATTTTCAAAATAATTATAGCACATAATCCGACATTTTTCCTATACTTGACACTTTTTTTACATATTTTAATAAAAATAATCCAATCTTTCTCCTAATAAATACCAATTAACCCATATTTTATCAACTTTCTATACTATTTTTCTTGACTTAAAATATTATTAATTATATAATATTATTGCTTAGCAGCGGATACTATATCTTTTTATAATGTGTCATTTATAAGTAACTATAGCTGCATAGCGAAAGTATAATAAAGACACCCTATAAAAAAACAGTATACTTCTCTAAGAGAAGGAGGAAAGAAAAATGGCTAGATATACAGGCCCAAATAACAAAAAAGCAAGAAGAGTATCATTCTCTATATTAGAAAATGGTAAAGATATTGTAAAAAGACCTTATGGTCCAGGACAACATGGTAAAGACAGAAAAAGAAAACCTTCTAACTATGCTATTCAGTTAAATGAAAAGCAAAAAGCTAGATTTATGTATGGTATTTCTGAAAAACAATTCAAAAAATTAGTTAATGACTCAGCTAAAATGAAAGGTGTTCATGGTGAAAACTTACTTATCTTATTAGAAAGTAGATTAGACAATATCGTTTATAGAATTGGTTTTGCTACTACTAGAAGAGGAGCAAGACAATTAGTTAACCATGGTCATATTACTGTAAATGGTAAGAAAGTTGATATTCCATCATATAGAGTTAAACCTGGTGATGTAATTGCTATTAAAGAAAACTCAAGTGATCACAAAGGAATAGAAATAGCACTTGCTAACAAAATTAAAAGACCAGATTTCATTAACTATGATGAAGCAAAAAGAGTTGGAACTTATGTTAGATATCCTGAAAGAAGCGAATTAAACGCTGAAATCAATGAATCATTAATCGTTGAATTCTACAGTAGAGTATAATTATTTACTCTACTTTTTCTATACAATAAAATAAAAATTTTTATAAGTAAGAATCTCATATTATTACCATCTAAGCATTCATATCTTAAAAAATAATTGACTTTAATAAAATATAGTATATAATAATATTTGAAATACACAAAATATATTACAATCAATTAAAATATGTCGATGGAAATATTTACAAATTATGTAGAGAAAAAGGAGATGTAAAAATGGAAAACTTTTGTAGTAACTGTGGGAAAAAAATAAATGAAAATGCCGATGTATGCCTTAATTGTGGTAAATTAATAAACAAAACTCAAAAAAATGTAAAAAAAAGCACAAAAGATAATTCATGGAAAGGGTTTTGTACATTTATAGGAATTACATTATTAATAATACAAATCATTGCTATACTATTTAACACACATAATTGTAGAATAAATTCATATGAAGGTACTTGCAGTTTAGCCTATGTATTAGGGTTCAATGAAGATATACTTTATGGAATAGGCAAAAATATCTTACTTATCTTATCTATCATATTCTTATATTTAGAAGACAAAAAAATAAACAATACAATAAGAATAATATTTTTAATAATAATTATTATCACTATACTAATAATCTGTGGATATTAATTAATCATAGTGTAAAAGCTTAGTCTAACACAACTAAGCTTTTATATAATCATATAAAAAAACATTTACCTAACAAAACTAGAAAGGAGATAGCATCAATTACTGACAAATATATCTAAAGTCAGAGTAATTCTAAGAGTAAAATAAATAAAAACCCTTATTTTTATAAGGGTTTATTTCTTTCACCTGGTGGCTCCAGCGGGAATTGAACCAGCGACACAAGGATTTTCAGTCCTCTGCTCTACCGACTGAGCTATGAAGCCAAAATAAATGGCGGTTCCGACGGGAGTTGAACCCGCGATCTTTTGCGTGACAGGCAAACGTGATAACCACTACACCACGGAACCATGGTTGCGGGAGCTGGATTTGAACCAACGACCTTTGGGTTATGAGCCCAACGAGCTACCGAGCTGCTCCATCCCGCGATAAAATTGATAAACAAATATGGCGGAGGAAAAGGGATTCGAACCCCTGCGCCACTTTCGCGACCTCCTGGTTTTCAAGACCAGTCCCTTCAACCAGACTTGGGTATTCCTCCAATAAATTGGTGCCTGAGGTCGGACTTGAACCGACACGAGGGTTAAATCTCGCAGGATTTTAAGTCCTGTGCGTCTACCTATTCCGCCACTCAGGCATATATTTTTGCTGTTGACTAGTTAATTATATAACATTTTTTCACATTTGACAACCTTTTTTTGTAATTTTATTAAAAATAATTGATTTTTTTTAATTTTTGCTATATACTATCAATGTATCAAGAAAAATTGCGCCCATAGCTCAACTGGATAGAGCGTTTGGCTACGGACCAAAAGGTTGTGGGTTCGACTCCTACTGGGCGCACCAAATTTAAAAGCAAATAGGACTAACTATCCTATTTTTTATTATGCATATAAACAAAACTAAATCACAAAAAGCCTACAACATAATCATAGCAAAGAATATAATAACTATGAATTAAGGAGGTTTTTTTATGAAAAGAACATTAGTTAGTATTATATTATTTCTAATAGTAATTGCCGCTGTTATATTTGGCATAATAACTAAAAAAGATAATAATAATTCTAATCTAACAAAAGTAAAGGTAGCAGAAGTTGCCCACAGTATCTTCTATGCTCCACAATATGCTGCCATATCAGAGGGTTACTTTAAAGAAGAAGGAATAGACATTGATCTTACCCTAACCCCAGGAGCAGATGCCGTTATGTCAGCTGTTTTATCAGGAGATGTTAATATCGGCTTTTCTGGTACCGAAGCAACAATATATGTATACAATGGTGGTGAAGAAGATTACCCACAAGTTTTTGCAGCCCTAACAAAAAGGGATGGAGCCTTTCTCGTTTCAAGAGAAAAAATAGATAATTTTACCTTAAATGACTTAAAAGGTAAAACCGTTATTGGAGGTAGAGTTGCCGGCATGCCAGAGATGACATTTGAATGGGCATTAAGGCAAAATGGCATTGATCCTAAAAAAGACTTAACAATAGATACATCTATAGCTTTTGCCGCTATGCAAGGAGCATTTATTGGAGGAACTGGTGACTTCGTTACCCTATTTGAACCAAATGCAACTTCCGTAGAAAAAGAAGGATTAGGATATGTTGTAGCTTATGTTGGTGAGTATGGAGGAGCTGTTCCATATACAGCCTATGCCGCTAAAAAAAGTTATATAGAAAAGAATCCAACCATAATAGAAGGATTCTCTAAAGCTATTGATAAAGGACTTAAATTCGTCGAAGAAAATGATCCTGAAACAATAGCCAAAAGTATAGTTAGTTTCTTCCCAGATACAGCGTTAAATGATTTAATCACCATGGTAGATAGATATAAAAAGAGTGATGCATGGAGAGAGACTATAAATATTAATGAAGAGGAATGGAAACATATTCAAGATATTATGATTGCCGCTGGTGAATTAGAAGAATATGCTCCATACGATAAGTTAATATATGGAAAATACTTCAAATGATATATTAATAATAAATAATCTATCAAAAATATATCATACAAATACCAGTGAAATAACTGCTATTAAAAATCTCAACATAAATATTAAGGAAGGAGAGTTTGTAGCCATTGTCGGTCCATCCGGTTGTGGCAAAACTACCCTACTTTCCATATTATGTGGTTTAGAAAAAGAATCAGATGGAACCATAACTTTCCCAAAAGGCAAAGCCAAAATGGGTTACATGCTACAAAACGATACCCTATTCCCTTGGCTTAATATTCTAGATAATGCCTTACTAGGATTAAAAGTAGAAAAAAATATTACCAAAGACAGCAAAAACAAAGTAATAAACTTACTAAAAACTTATGGATTAGAAGATTTTATCTATAAATATCCCAATAATCTATCAGGAGGTATGAAACAAAGAGCAGCCCTCATAAGAACTCTAGCAATAGATCCAGATATTCTCCTTTTAGATGAACCATTTTCAGCCTTAGATTATCAAACAAGATTAGCAGTCTCAGATGATGTGTGGAAGATAATAAAAAAAGAAAAAAAGACCACTATCATGATCACTCATGATATAGCAGAAGCAATCTCAATGGCAGATCGTGTAATTGTCTTAACCAATAGACCAGCTAAAGTAAAAAAAATATACAATATTGAAATGGAAAATAAATCATCTCCAACAAGTAATAGAAATCAAAAAGAATTTAGATTTTACTACAATGATATATGGAAGGATATTGATATCCATGTATAGTAATGAACATAAACAATATTTAAAAAAGAAAAAGAAAAGAAAAATATTAATCTTACTTATGCAAATAGCCATTTTAGCCACTATCATAATAGCATGGCAATTACTCGCAGATTTCAAAATAATAAACACTTTTATTACATCATCACCTAGTAATGTCGTAAAAACAATTATAACCTTATATAATGATAACAATTTATTTAATAATATTTGGACTACAATATACGAAACAATAATATCATTTGGTTTAGGAACCATTATTGGTATCATTATTGCTATCATTCTTTGGTATTCCAATTTCTTATATAAAGTAATAGATCCCTATTTAACAATAACAAATAGCCTACCAAAAATAGCCTTAGGACCAATAATAATAATCTTTTTTGGAGCCAATATCAAATCAATAATAATAATGGCTCTTCTAATATCTGTAATAGTAACAATAATGACTGTTTATAATGGTTTTATCTCTACTGATAAAAATAAAATAAACTTACTAAAATCGTTCTCTGCAACTAAATACCAAATATTTAAATTAGTCATACTACCAAGTAGTTATCAAACTATCATAAGTAGTCTAAAAATAAATATAAGTATGACTCTAATTGGTGTCATTATGGGAGAATTTCTTGTATCTAAACAAGGTATAGGATATCTAATAAACTATGGATCCCAAGTATTCAACTTAAATCTTGTTATTTCTGGTATAATAATATTAATGATAGTCTCTTACCTAATGTATATAATTGTTAGTTATATAGAAAAAATACTAATCAAAAAAGATTAGTATTTTGCATATAATATAGTAAGTAATTTGACAAAATAAAAGGATTTTGTTATAATTAATACATGTGATGGCACATTATTCTAGTCAATTTAACTTACTATGAAGGTGAACCTAAAAGCTCACTAAAGAGCATATCTGTGAAACTTCTGGTGTTTGCTTTATGCGCCCAGCTTAGGGTGGATGCTGGAAGGTAAGGTTTTTGGGCGGTCATAATGGCATATGATACTACCCCAATCTCCGTGGAGACCTATCTTTGTGTTTTTTGTGATAAGAACATGAATACGAACTAGGCTTGAACCTACTATGTGGGGAAACTTACGAGTAGCGTAGCTTGTCTTGAGTGAATATAGGGAATAATTGATCAGTTAGATATAGCGTAGCTAACTTTATCTAATATTGCGATTTGAAACTATATTTGCAAAAAAGAATTAATAGTAAGATAATTGCTTGAGGAAATCTCCTAGAGTGACATTTCTATGGGATTACAGTATGTACTAAGTGGTAATCAAGTCATATATCTGGTAACAATATATTATCTTCTTTAAAGGGAAACCACTAATTTGGTAACGAATTAGTAGAAGATAGGGAAATCCTACTTGACCTAAGACATAAAGTTAACTATAGAAATTGCCATTTTATGAAGTAAAGGCCCAAAAGGCCTTTTTATTATAATTATAGAAAGGAATATCATGAAAAAGAAAAAAAGAAATACTTGGCCCATAATAGTAACATTTTTAGCCTTCTTTATCTCGTTACTCTTCTCATTCATATCAGAATCAATAATGCCTTCCGTATCTATCATAATAGGTATCATCATTCTAATAATTTTTATTTTAATAGGAATAATATTTGATATGATTGGTGTAGCAGTAACATCAAGTAATGAAGAACCACTTCATGCTATGAGTTCAAAAAAAATAAAAGGAGCAAAAAAAGCCGTATCATTTAAAAAGAATGCCGATAAAGTATCATCCTTTTGTAATGATGTAATTGGTGATATATGTGGTATTGTATCTGGATCTGCTGGTGTATCAGTAGCAGCCTCTCTTGCAAATACCTATAACTTAAATATCTTCTACACCGGTCTTATTGTAACTGCTTTAATAGCAGCCTTAACCATCGGCGGAAAAGCCTTTTGTAAAAGAATAGCCATCAATAATAATCACAAAATAGTATATCTAACAGCCAAAGTATTATCAACATTTGAAAAAAAGAAGAAATAAGACTAATAACATAATCTTTTTTCTTCTCTTTTTATTTTTTGTTTAACAGTAGTTAAATAAGGTTTTTTCTTCTCAAAAAAATTAGGATTATGAGCAATAGCATTACAATATTGAACCTTAAGTAATTTATTTGCAACTTCAATGTCACTAAAAATCAAATTATTACCAATTCTTTTATCATAATTATTAATCAAATATACAACTCTACTAATTAAAGTACTATCAAAACCTAATCTTTTAAGAATAAATCTAGCCATTCTAGCAGATTCTTCTGCTAAGTTACTATATTTTTTACCCCTATTCTTATAATCTTTATAAACATAAGGCTTACTAATATCATGAAATAATAAAGCAAGTCTTACATCTAACTCATCATCAGAATAATAAAGAGCAAGTAAAGTATGATTCCATAAATCTAATTGATGTTCTGGATCCTTTTGATCAAAGTTAACAATAAAAGAAATTTCTGGAATATAAGATAATATCTTATCCATATTTTCATTAATATTAGCTACTACATTCTCTCCACTTAAAATTTCTTCTAAAAACATAAAAATTTTCCTTCCTTTCCAGTGATTACATATTATAACACACTTCAAGAAAAATTGCTACTAATATTTTTTATTATAATAAAATAAAGAAGTAAACTATTTAATTTATACTTCTTTTAATCAATTTTATTTTTACATCACTTAAATAATCTAGTCTTTTTTTTAAATACTTTGGATTATGAGCCAACGAATCACAATATTGTACCTCATATAATTTTCTTGCCAATTCTAGATTTTTCTTAATTAAATTATCCGATATTGGATAATCATGATTCTTAATTAAAAATAACACCCTATTGTTAAACTCCTTTGTATATTTAGTTTTTTCCAAAAACTTTTGTGCTATTTGTGCAGAATATATTGAATGATTATGATAATGACGAATATCACCATCAACAAAACATACAGGCTTACCTATATCGTGCAGTAATAAAGCAAGTCTCACATCATAACCAAAAAAGCCATTTTCTTCAGCCATATAAAGTGCCAAAAGAGTATGATTCCATAAATCATAATGATGATGTGGATGTTTTTGATCAAATCCTATCATGTTTTCTATTTCTGGTATACAATAAAGTAAAGTATCCATATTTTGATTTATTTTCATTACTACATCAGTACTATTTAATATCTTTTCTATATTCATAAATTTCTCCCTCTTGTAGTTCTATATTATAACATATCTTATGAAGAATTACTACTAATATTTAATAAAATACCCATACTACACATAGTAATAAGAAGACTACTACCACCATAAGAAAGAAAAGGAAGAGTAACACCAGTAACAGGAATAAGACCAACAACAACCATAAGATTAAGCATTGCTTGAAAAGCTAGACCAAAAGTAATACCAAAAGCTAAATATTTACCAAATAAATCCTCCATTGACATAGCAATTTTAAATCCAATATAAATAATTGTAATAAACAATGAAGTAACTATCAAAACACCCATAAAGCCAAACTCTTCACTAATAATTGAAAAGATAAAATCCGTCTGTGGTTCTGGTAAATAAAAATGTTTTTGCACAGAATTTCCGAACCCAAGACCTAATAAACCACCAGGTCCAATTGCATATAAAGACTGAATAATCTGAAAGCCACTACCTAAAGGATCACTCCAAGGATTAAGAAAAGAAACAATTCTTTGCATCCTATAAGGAGCAATGATAACAAGTACTGCTATTCCAATTAATCCAAGAACACCAATCTTAACAAAAAAGCCCATCTTAACACCACTAACAAACAATAAAACAACAATCGTCATAACAATAACAACACCTGTACCAAAATCAGGTTCTAACATAATAAGAAAGAAAACAAACAAAATAACACCAAGTATGGGAAGTACTCCCTTTTTAATATCTTTAATACTCTTATTATTATTAGCTAAATATTTAGAAGTAAAAATAATAAGACCAAGTTTAGTAAACTCTGATGGCTGAATACCAAAACTACCAATACCAAACCAACTTCTACTACCATTTCTAACTGTACCAATACCAGGTATTAAAACAAGAACTAACAAAATACTACATATAATAAATATAATATTAGCCTTATCTTTATATAAAGAATAAGGTACCCTAGATACCACAAACAAAAGAATATATCCTACTATTAGAAAAAATCCCTGCGTCTTTAAATATTTATAAGGATCATTAAACTTATAACTAGCCCATACATTCGAAGCAGAATAAATCATAATAAGACCAAATAAACTAAGTAAAACAATAGCAACAATAAGTATAATCCTATTCTTTTTCAAGATAATCACCTAATATATAATATTAATAACTATCGTTAATTATTACCTTTCAGAAAAAGCCACTGTCTTTTCCTGTTCTTTTTAGCCTAAAGTCTAAAAAGAAAACAAAAAAAGAAGTATATAAATACTCCTTTATTAACCAAGCATTGCTCCTTTACCAGTAGCACTTAAATCAAATGAGAATGTTTGATTTTGCATAGCAGAATTATTATCACCAGATTCTCCATCAATCCATAAGTATAATGAATACTTTTCCTGAGTTGTAGCAACTGGCTCATCAGTAAGTAAAGTAATTTGTGTTACTCCACTACTAGCATAAGTAATACCACTAGCATTAGTACTAGCATTATAAGCACCAAAATTTCCACTCTTCTTTGTAGTAACAGTACTACCAGAAGTCTTAACAAGTTCATACTTAAATGTACTATCTTTTAAACCAGTAGGCATAGTAGTAAGATCTAAGAATAAACTCATAGTACTACCTGTTTTAGTAGCCTTAACAGTAATATCTTTACGAAGACCCTCATCTTTAGAAGCAACTGGAATTAAGTCACTACCAACTAAAGCAGCATTTCCATTAAAGGTAACAATTGAACCATTAACAGTAATACTAACATCAATATTAGTAGTACTAGACCATTTATAGTAAGCATAAGTACCACCTGCTAATATAACTAAAGCACCAATAATACCTAATATTAATCCTCCATTTTTTATATTTTTCATATTTAACCTCCTACCTTTCATATAAATACTATCATAAAAATAAAACTAATTCAAGTAAAATACCAAATATTTTACATTTATTATACACTTAACTGATAAGGGTCACTACTTGTACCTGTTCCTGCCACAATAGCCAATTCAGATGTAAGAGAAAGTACTGGCGCCACTCCATTAGTACTATAAACCTGATGAACATACGCAAGACGACCATCGGCAGTAACAAACCAAATATAATCACTTTTTTTAGAAGATGGTGTCAATAAATGACCTCCACTAGAAGTGCCTAATATGCTTTTCATCCAATTATTTTCTGCACATACGCTATCCAAAAAATTATATAATGTTGTTTGACATAAATTTAAATCTTCCGCATAGCCATAATCACTAGGATATGGTAACGCTACTTTTCCTGTCCATGTTAATGTTCTTGTACTATCATATACGATTCCACTATTTCTTTCCATGTCATATATTTTATCTACATATATAAAATTATCATTATAACCATTTGTATAATATATTGTTTCAGTTATCAAATTTCTAGTTATGTCATTTTTAAATCCTGTATTTGCAAAGTTACATGATGTTGTAGCATTGTTTTTTCCAGAATAACATGTTCCACTTTGAGCATTCCAATACAAGCTTCCTCCCGTTCCTGAATATCCACCATTTAATAATTTCATTAATGTTGATGTTGACCACTCATTTACACCATTTCCATCCCATGAATAAGTACCTATAATTTTATTTCTCATTATTTTTACTTTTCCATCCACTACACCTATTATTCTCCATGTTTCACATGTACTTGAAGATTGATTGTTATAATCAGAACAATTGAAATATATATAGTTATCTGGTGAAGCACCATAATATCGTATATTTCCATCATTAATACCTACAGACATGCTGCCCTTTCTATCATTCATTAAACCTACTGATGTTGCATAATTATATATAACATCATTATTCGTTACAATAGTTTTTGCTGAATTATTATATAAATCTGTTATTTTATCAATAGCAGGTACATATCCCTGATGTGCATCTGCACTGATATTTCCAGCAAAAGTTGAGCCTACTACATCATTTCCTATTAATGAACCATCAATATAAAATACTATTAAATATTTATTTTGAGTACTATTTGATAGTTGCTTATTTAATATATTAATTGTACCTGCACTTGTTATAGTTCCCTTCTTTACTATATCAAATGATTGACCTTTTAGGCCCGCTACTGTTAGGGTTGTACTACTACTAGTATTATTAAGTATAGCATACTTAAGTGAACCTTTACTTTCTCCAGTAGTAAAAGCACTAGATAAACTTGTTACATTTAAATATAATGAACCATATCCTTCTATACTACAAGTACTTTTTATACCTATATTAGCATAAGTAAGTGCTATACCTTCAGTTATAGTAAACTTACTTTCGCTAATTAAATCACTTTCGTTCATTACCTCTACTGAAGCATTATTGATTGCTCCTCCTGGTGTATAATTTATTTCAAAGCATCCACTTGTTAATCCTATATTTATGTTACCACTAGACCAAGTAAGGGCTGCATAAGTAAGACCTGATCCTATTAGAATAAATACAGCTATCCCTAATATTATTAATGTTCTTTGTTTTTTAGTATAATCTTTCATATTATTTAAACTCCTTCCATTACAAAAAGACTATGAAAAATCACTAATATTTCTATTAGTTATTTCATAGTCTTTATTTATTTTATTATTATATTCTTTATTTATAGTAAGATAAACAACCCCCCCCCATTTTATAATTTTGAGTTAACTTATAGTTAACATTATTCAATCTATTTAAATTAATATTATTAGTCATGAAGGGTTCCTCCTCTCTTTACCTTACATATAAATGATAACATAAACTAAATACAAATACAATACCCAAAAGAAAAAAACTAATATTAATTATTAGCCTTTTCAAATTGAGAATTATATAAATTAGCATAAAAGCCATTCTTCTTCATTAACTCATTATGATTACCTTGTTCAATAATATTACCATCTTTCATAACAAGTATCAAATCAGCATTCTTAATCGTAGATAATCTATGAGCAATAATAAACGAAGTCTTATTCTCCATAAGTTTATCCATAGCCTTCTGAACTAACTCTTCAGTTCTCGTATCAACATTACTAGTAGCCTCATCAAGAATTAAGAAAGGACTATCACTAATCATACCTCTAGCAATAGTAAGAAGTTGTCTCTGACCAGAAGATACTGAATCATTATCTGAAATAACACTATCATAACCATTAGGTAAAGTCTTAATAAAATGATCTACTCCTACTACCTTACATACATCTTCTACCTTTTTATTACTAATATGTTTATTATTATAAATAATATTCTCTCTAATTGTACCATTAAATAACCAAGTATCTTGAAGAACCATCGTAAATAAACTATGTACATTACTTCTCTTAATATCTTTAATAGAAGTACCATCTATTAAAATATCACCATCATTAATATCATAAAACTTCATAAGTAAATTAACCATAGTCGTTTTACCAGCCCCAGTAGGACCTACAATAGCAATCTTTTCTCCAGCTTTAACCTTAGCAGTAAAGTCATTAATAATAATTTTATCATCATCATAACCAAACTTAACATTCTTAAACTCAATATTACCCTTAACCTTATATTTATCTAATTTCTTAGTAATATCATCTTCACTACTCATCTCTTCTTCCTCTAGTAAACTAAATACTCTCTCACTAGCAGCAGCAGTACTTTGCATTGAAGTCATAGCCTGAGCAATTTGAGATAAAGGATTAGTAAATAATCTAATATATAGAATAAATGCTACAATTGTTCCAAAAGAAATCATATCTTTACTAACTAGTAAAGCACCGACTATACATACAGCAACATAACTAAAGTTACCAATAAATCCCATTATTGGTCCCATAAGACCAGATAAAAATTGACTCTTTCTATTACAATCATATAAATTATCATTTAACTTATCAAACTCTTTAATAGTCTCTTCCTTAGCATTACAAGTTCTAATAACAGATAGACCACTATAAACCTCTTCTATATAACCATTTAACTTACCAAGTTCCTTCTGTCTAGCAGTAAAATACTTCTGTGACTTATTAAGAATAATAAACATAAGTATAAAACCAATAAAACTAGATACAATAGCAGTAATAGCCATAATATAATTAGTAACAAACATCATAATAATAGAACCAATAAATAAAGTAATTGAAGCAACTAAAGTAGATAAACTATTATTTAAAGACTGTGCTATCGTATCAACATCATTAGTAACAGTAGATAAAACATCCCCCGATAAACTATGATCAAAGAATTTAAGAGGTAACTTATTAACCTTCTCTGATATACTAGTTCTAAGTTTTTTAGCATATCTATTAGCTACCTTAATCATTGATAAACCTTCAATATAACTAAATAAAGCACTAACAATATATAAACAAGCAAGTAATATCGTAATATTCTTAATCTTATTCATATTCATTTTAGGACTAATAATATCTACAATACTACTAGGTAAACTATCAATAGCCTTATACATCTCATTAACTGAAGAACTATCATAACTAGACATAACCGTAATAAACTTAACCTTATCATCAGTACTAACTTCTACTTTTTTAATAAAAGTACTAGGAAATATAACTTCTTTAACACTATCAGCAAAATTATTAACCCCAACATAATTATTATTACTAATATCAATATCTTTAAAAGCCCTAATTGATTTAATCTTATCATCTTTACTTATATAAACACCATTATAAGTACTATCACTAACTATCAAATCAAGAACACTATCAGGAATCTCACTAAAATATACAAAAGAATTATCCTTATCTTCACTAATTTTACCAAGAATAACATTAAATAAATTCTTATCCTCAATATCAATAGAAGAAGAATTAACTCTATATATAGTTTCATTATTAATATCAATACCTAATACCTCATTAATTTTACTCATACCTGAAGAAATATCCTCTACTACCAATTTCATATTATCAGTATTAATAGTTATACCCTTACTAATCTCATCAGTTAAATTACTAAGTTTATTAGGAGTAACTAACGATAAAATTGAAGATAACCCCGCTAATACAATAGCAACAAATATAAGTACTTTAAAATCCTTCAAACTACCAATAAGTTTCTTAATAGAACCCATAAAATCCTTAGGCTTCTCTACTACTTTCATACCACCATGGCCTCTAGAAGAATTATTCTTTTTATTTACATTATTACTAGACATTCTCAAGTTCCTCCTTTGATACCTGTGATAAAGCAATTTCTTTATACACCTTACATTTTTTCATTAATTCCTTATGTGTACCAATACCAACACATTTACCATTATCAAGAACCACTATCTTATCAGCATTAAGAATAGTACCAATCCTTTGAGCCACAATTAACATAGTAGCATTACTATATTTCTTAAGTTCACTTCTCAAAACACTATCTGTTTTATAATCAAGAGCACTAAAACTATCATCAAAAATATATATTTCAGGATCTCTAGCAATTGTCCTTGCTATTGATAACCTTTGTTTTTGACCACCACTAACATTAGTACCACCCTGTGCAATATGAGCCTTCTCTTTACCATCCAATTTAGAAATAAACTCTTCTGCCTGAGATACCCTAATAGCATCATTTATCTTATCTTTAGAAGGTTTACCATGAATATTCTTACCCATAGTAATATTAGATAAAATATTACCCGAAAATAAAGTAGCCTTTTGTGGAACATAACCAATAATATTATTCAAATACTCAAAATTATAATTACGAACATCAATACCATTTACTAATATCTCACCACTAGTAACATCATAAAATCTTGGTATCAAATTAACCAAAGTAGACTTTCCACTACCAGTAGACCCAATAAAAGCCACAACCTCACCTTGATTAGCCTTAAAAGAAATATTCTCTAATACATACTCATCAGCATCAGGATACTTAAAAGAAACATTCTTAAATTCAATAGTTCCCCTAATACCATTAGAATTATCCATAACATCTCCCTCAATAACACTAATATCTGTATCTAAAACCTCATTAATTCTTTTAGCGGATACACTAGCCCTAGGCAACATCATAAATATCATAGCAAGCATTAAAAATGACATAATAACTTGCATAGCATAAGAAGAAAAAACAATCATATTACCAAATAAAACAATCTTATCACTCATACCAGCATTATTAATAAGAATAGCTCCAATAAAGTAGATACCTAAAGTTAAAAAATACATAACAATATACATAATAGGACTCATAAAATTAAAAGCCGTCTGATTAAACATCTGTTGATTAGTAAGTCTTTTATTAACATTTTCAAATTTATTTTCCTGATACTCTTCAGCATTAAAAGCTCTAACAACCCTTATACCAGATAAATTCTCTCTCATAACCATATTAACCTTATCAATAAGTTCTTGAACAATCTTAAATCTAGGCATAACAATAACCATAATAATTATAATAGTAATAAGTAAAACAAGAACAGCAATTCCCGTTAAAATACTCCACTCCATACTCTTATTAACAATCTTTGTAACAGCCCATACCGCTGTAATAGGAGCCTTAATAATTAAATTAAGCCCCATTGCAATAAGAAACTCAATTTGTGTAATATCATTAGTAGTCCTAGTAATCAAACTACTAGGAGAAAACTTCTTAACCTCATAAGTACTAATATCTTCTACTTTTCTAAATAACTTCCCTCTTGTACGATAAGAAAAAGAAGCCGCTATTGTAGAAGTAAAATAACCAACAACAAAAGCTGATAATAAACTACCTAAAGCACATAAAAGCATATAAGAGCCTTCTCTTAATATATCGTTAATAGAAGCCCCCTTAGTTTGAACAAGTTGTGTAATATTAGACATATAGTCAGGCATTTTAAGTTCTAACCATACTTGAACAACAATCAAAATAGCACTAATAAAAGCAAAAAAATAATCTCTCTTATCAAGATTCTTAAGTAATTTCAACATATATATACCTCCATCTAATATTTTATGTTATTTCTTACAAATATTACGCTATAAATTATAACATTTACCACTACCAAAGTCAATTACATCCCATAATTTTCCACAGAAAAAAATATAATAAATTAACCACTAGATTTTACATTAAAAGTTTGATACAATAAATATGGTGATT
>CAKPAL010000006.1 GCA_934132925.1 uncultured Bacilli bacterium | reverse complement strand
GGTATGATGTCAGAAAGTCTTACCATTACTACTTCTTTATTCATTTTCATAGTTATATACACCCTCTTTAATTTCTTTTTTCCTACTATAATATAATAATACTATAAAATTGGGATTTTTTCAAGATATTTTGTTAATTTTTATTTTTTGATAAGAAAAAAGAAGATTTTTAGGTCTTCTAGATATCCTTTTTTATGATTTCACTATACCTTCGTGGGTATTTTTTATTTGTTTCTTTTGATTTTTGATATTTTATTAATGTTCTTATACTATTTTCATAAGGTAAATTAAATACTATTCTTTGCTCTTCTTTGATATTTAATTTATCATAGTAGTTATCAATATTTTGCTCTTCGTTTTCTACATTGGCTTTCATTGCTATGAAAAAACCATTTATTTTTACAAGCGGAATACCATATTCTAGTAAATGTTTTAATGGAGCTACTGCTCTAGCAGTCACAATATCATATAGTTCTCTATTTTCTTTAGCATATTCTTCTATTCTGGCATTTATTATTGTTACATTATTTAAATTTAACTTTTCTTTGACGATGTTTAGAAAATTACATTTTTTACTATTTGATTCAATTAAAGTTAGCTTGGCACTGGGAAAACATATTCCTAATACTAATCCTGGAAAACCTGCTCCTGAACCTAAATCGCAAATACTTTGATTGTTTATGTCTATTATTTTAGTTATCGTTAGGCTGTCATAAAAGTGCTTTAAGTATACATCTTCTTCTTCAATTATTCTTGTTAAATTATACTTTTGATTTTCTTCTTTTAGAATATTATAATATTCATTTAGCATGGCAAGTGTTGTCTCTTTTAATTCAATATTTAGTTTTTTTAATTCTTTTATAAATGTTTCTTTATTCATTGTATTGTTTCCTTAAATATACTAATAGTATTGAAATATCTGAGGGATTTACACCACTTATTCTTATAGCTTGTGCTATATTTAATGGTTTTACTTCTTTTAATTTTTGCCTTGCTTCACTTGCTAAATTTGGTACTTTATCATAATCTAAATCTTCTGGTATTTCTTTTTCTTCATTCTTTAACATTTTCTCGGCTTCTCTTTCAACCTTTTTTATGTAACCTTCATACTTTATTTGTATTTCCACTTCTTCTAATACATCCTGTGGATAGTCTAAATCTAGATTATATGTTTCTATTATATTTTGTAAGTTGGCAGTTGGATTTTTTAAATATTCATAGATAGTCATTCCTGTTCTTCTTTTTTCAGTATCTACAATTATTTTTATCTCTTGTAATTTATTTTTTAATTCTTCAATATTATTTTTCTTTTCGATAAACTTTTGATATTTTTCTCCAGTTATTAAACCAACTTGGTGGCCATATTCTCTTAATCTTAAATCAGAATTATCATGTCTTAATAATAGACGATATTCTGCTCTTGATGTCAGCATACGATATGGTTCTCTGGTTCCCTTTGTTACTAGGTCATCTATTAGTACACCTATATATGCTTCATTTCTCTTTAGTATTAATGGCTCTTTTTCTTCTAGTTTTAAAGCAGCATTGATACCGGCAATTAGGCCTTGACATGCGGCCTCTTCGTAGCCACTAGTTCCATTTATTTGTCCTGCTGTAAAGAGATTATTTAATACTTTTGTTTCTAGACTTGGCTTTACTTGAGTTGGATAAATGGCATCATACTCTATAGCATAAGCATATCTTAATATTTTAGCATTCTCTAATCCCGGCAAAGAATGAACCATTTTTTCTTGAATATCTTTGGGCATACTTGTAGAAAATCCTTGTACATAGATATCATCATAATATAAACTTTCTGGTTCTAGAAATAATTGATGTTTGGCTTTGTCACTAAACCTAACCATCTTATCTTCAATTGATGGACAATATCTTGGGCCTACACCTGTTATGTCATCCAATCCACCATACATACTTGATTTATTTAAATTGTCATGGATTATTTTTTTTGTTTCTTCAGTTGTGTATATTAAATAACATGGCTCCTGATTATTTACATCATATATCGGTGGATTAGTGTGAGAAAATGTATAATAGTTTTTGTCCCCATCTTCTCTTTTAGTTTTTGTAAAATCAATTGTACTTCTGTCTATTCTTGGTGGTGTTCCAGTTTTTAATCTTAATATTTTGAAACCATATTTTTTTAAATTATCTGATAAATGTAATGATGGTCTTTCATTATGCGGGCCACTTCTTGTTCTAGTATTTCCTACTAGAATATCTGATTTTAAGTATGTGCCTGTTGTTAGTATTACGGCCTTTGATGTTATATTTGTTCCATCTTCTAATACAACGCCATATACGGTATTATCTTTTACAATTAAATCTTCTACCATTGCTTCTTTTATCGTCAAATTAGGCTCTTCACGCAATAGTTTTAACATTTCTTTAGGATATGTTACTTTATCTGCTTGAGCACGAAGAGATTTTACTGCTGGGCCTTTGGCATAATTTAGCATTTTCATTTGGATTAATGTTTTGTCCGCTACTTCGCCCATTACACCACCTAGAGCATCTATTTCTCTTACTATTATTCCTTTAGCTGAACCTCCTATTGATGGATTACATGGCATTGTTGCTATATTATTTATTCTTCCGGATATTAATAATGTTTTATGTCCTTTTCTGGCAGATGCAACAGCTGCTTCACAACCAGCATGTCCCCCTCCTACTACTATTATTTCATAATTCATGTTATCACCTACTTTCCTAAACAGAATCTGCTAAATAATTCATCTAATAGTTCATCTGTGTATGTTTCTCCTATTATCTTTCCTAGATTTTCCCAAGCTTCTTTTAGGCTTAGTTCAACAATATCTATTGGATTACTATTATTTATCTCTTCTATGGCTTCATTTATATTATTTAATGATTTTTTTAATAATGCTATACTTCTAGCATTTGATAAGTATGTTATATCATCAGAAACTAATTCGCCAATATTAAATAGTCTTTTTATTTCTTCTTTAATTTTGTCTATTCCAATATTTTCTTTGACGGATATTTCTATATAATTGTCTAATAAATCTTTATCTAATTTTTCTTCTAAATCTATTTTATTTACTACAATTATTTTCTTTTTATTTTTAATTTTAGCTAATAATTTCTTTTCTTCTTTTGTTATCTCTTCATTATTATTTAATATATATATTATCAAGTCTGCTGTATCTATTATATTCAAACTTTTTTCTACTCCTATTTTTTCTACAGTATCTTCCGTTTTTCTTATTCCAGCTGTATCTATTATATTTAAAGGGATTCCTCCTAATACAAGTGAGCCTTCTACTGTGTCTCTTGTTGTCCCTGGAATATCTGTAACTATTGCTTTTTCTTCCTCTAATAGTGCATTTAAGAGACTACTTTTTCCGACATTTGGTCTGCCTATTATACCTACTTGTATTCCTTCTTTTACGACTTTACTATCTTCAGATTTTTGAATTATTTCCTCTAATTTTGTTTTAAACTTTTTAATATTTGGTAAAATATTTTCGTTTGTTATCACTTCAATATCTTCATATTCTGGATAATCAATATTTACTTCAATGTTACTTATAATTTGAACTAATTCATTTCTTAAATCTTTTATCAGGTTCGATGTTTCACCAGTTAAGGTATTGATAGATATTTTTCTAGCAGATTCGGCTTTAGAAGATATTAAGTCCATTGTAGCTTCGGCTTCTAATAAATCTATTCTTCCATTTAGGAATGCCCTTTTGGTAAACTCTCCTGGTTCTGCTAATCTGGCACCATTTTCTAGTAATACTTCTAATACTTTGTTGGTAGTTGCTAGTCCACCATGACAATTTATTTCTACTATATCTTCTCTTGTAAATGTCTTGGGGGATTTCATTACCGATACTAAGACTTCATCTATTTTTTCTTCTTTATCTTTGATATAGCCATAATGAATGGTGTGAGAAGCTACTTTTGTTAAATCTTTAGTAAATACTTTACTTGCTATGCTTACAGCATCATTACCACTTAATCTTATTATTGATATGGCTCCAGCGCCTGATGATGATGATATTGCTACAATTGTATCTTCCATAGTATTCCTTCTTTCTTCCATAGTATTTTATCACAATATAGAAAAAAAAGAAAGAATTATTTTTCTTCTTTCAATTTTATTACTACTTTTCTATTTGGTTCTTCGCCAACTGATTCTGTATAAACATATTTGTCATCTGCTAATGCCGAGTGAACGATTCTTCTTTCATAGGAATTCATACTATCCATTGTTATTTCTGTTTTTGTTTTATAAGCTTCTCTAGCAAGTTTTTTAGCTAAATATTCTATATTTTTAGCTCTTTTCTCTTTGTAGTTTCCTACATCTATTATAATTGATAATGGTTTACTTAATTTTGAGTTTACCATTTGTCTTACTATTAATTGTAATGCTGATACATTTTTACCATTTTTTCCTATTAATATAGCATTATTGTCAGAAAAGATAGTAATTGTTATATTTTCTTCTCTTCTTCTAACTTCAAGATTACCTTCAGCAGACATTTTTCTTATTATCTCACTTATTGTTTCTTTTATGAATGCTATAATTTCATTTATATTTAGTACTTCAATAGTTACTGATTTTTTTAGTAAATTAGATTTTTCTTCAACTTTATTTATTATTAAGTCTTCTTCAGTTATCTTTAAATCTTCTAATGCTAGTTCAATTGCTTGTTCTTTTGTTTTTCCTTCATAATAATATTTATTCATTACTTGCTAACCTTCTTTCTTTCCACTAGTACATTTTGTACTATTGTGAATACTGATGATGTTATCCAATATATTCCTAATGCTACAGGTAAACTAAATGCTGCTACTAAAATCATTGCTAGCATAAAGTATATTGTACCTTTCATTTGTTTGGCCATAGCTGTTTGATCTTTCAATGTTTTTCTAAATGATAGATATGAGGTTCCTAGTATTAATATTAAGAATAACACATATATATACCAAAGGTTAGACATTATTCCATGTGATATTGTTGTTCCCATATCTAGTTTTAAGAAGTTATTTTCAAATATTACTGGTGTTCTATTTATTGCTTCTAAGAAGGCAAATAATAGTGGTATTTGAATAAATGATAGTAGGCAACTTGATAATGGATTAATTTTATGTTTTGAATATATAGCCATCATTTCTTCAGCTTTTCTTCTTTGATCTTCTTCGCTTGTTTTATCTTTATATTTCTTTTCTAATTTTTCTAGTTGTGGTTGTACTTCTTTTAATTTTTCAGATTGCATGGCAGTCTTTCTAGTAAGTGGATATAATATTAATCTTATTACTAGACATGATATTACTATAGCTAGTCCGTTTGCTATTCCTCTATTTAAATTTATTTTTTCTAGTAAAAGTCCTATATTTATTATTGCCCATGCTAATGGTTTTACAAAAATTGTAGTCCATAATCCCTCATATTCATTAAATGGCTTAAATGTTTCGCATGCTGGCAATTTGTCAACATCAACATTATTTTCCTTATATAATTCAATAACTTTTTCATCAGTTGGTTTACATAATACATTTTCTGTAAGTGCCTTACCAGTTTCCTCATATTTCACCGGCTTTTTATTTTCATCAGTTAATGTCTTTGTACATCCTGTTAACATTACTAAACTTAATATTATTAACATAATTTTGATTGCTTTTTTATTTTGTTTCACAATTATCACCTATACTTATTAGTTTTAACAATTCTTTTTCCATTTCTTCATATGTTAATTCTAATATTCCTTTCTTAATAATTATAACATAGTCATACCCATTATGCACTATTTTTTTGTTATTATCGATAATGTTTTTTACTCTTCTTTTGATTTTATTTCTGGTTACTGCTGTTCCAGTTTTTTTAGGGACAGTAATTCCATATCTATTACTATTATTATTTTTACGATAGTAAACACTAAAATATTTACTTTTTTTTGATTTGCTGGTATTTATTATTTCTGTATATTCTTCTGATGATTTTATTATTTCTATTTTCTTCATACTAAAATAATCCTTTCTTTCATATAAATAAAAGAAAAAAAGAAAACAAAATTATGTTTTATGCACATAATTTTTTTCTTTTTTTTGCTCTTCTACTTTTTAAAACATTACCTTTAATTCTGCTAAAGAAACCGTGCTTTTTAGCTTTTTTTCTATTATTAGGTTGATATGTTCTTTTCATTATATAATACACCTCCAAGTCAAATGCTATTTTATTATATAGTTTTATTTTAATTATGTCAAGAACTTTTGAGTTTTTTATATCAATATATGAACTTAATGGATTATTTTTAATTTGATATACATAGTTATTATCTTTGATTGATTGATTGTTTTGCAATGTTTTTCAATAATTTTACTTGATATTTATTACTTTGATGATATAATGTTGATAGAGGCAATATATGGAAGATAAAATTATTAATGAAAGAGATATTGATATTCTTAGAACTATGATTAAAAATAGAGTTTGTCCTAAATGTGGAGGCACTATACACACTTTTAAAACTGGTATTTGTACAATGTGTGGAGCAAAATGGGAAACTAATTATCTTGATAATAGATTTGAATCTATTATGAGTAAACTTGATAATTATAGTTTTGATTTAAATGAGACTACTATTTACTTGTGTTCTCTTAGTAGTTATAGTGAAAAATTAGATAGTATGCTTAAGGCATTTAAAGCACAAAATAGAATTAAAGAAAAGTTAGATATTATTAATGGAAAATTATTTAATGGGATAAAATTAAGTGAAGAAGAAGATTCTTTTCTTAGATATTCTTTATTTGGTGGAATTTCTCCAGATAGTGAACTTAATGTTTTATCGGTTATTAATAGTATTTTTAGAAACAATATGATTGTTAGTTATGATACTTTTAAACAAGTAATGACTTTCTTTATTCAGACACTTATTAGTCGTTCTTATGGTAATATTGTTAATAATTATAATCCTATTGTTAATATTTTTTACTTTGATGGAGAAAATAAAAACTCTTTAGGAACTACTCATGATATTTTCAGGATTAATATTAATGAAGATATTATTGCAAAATTATATAACGATGGTAATATTGAAGCATTTACTACTATTTTTCATGAATTAGCACATATTGAACAAATGGTATATATGAAATATGGTTATATTTCTGATAGAATTATTGATTATATCAAAGATGATGTTATTTACAAAACTATTCATGAAGATAACTATATTAACTATTATAAAGAAAATTATGATGTTATTTCTTTTGAAAAAGATGCCGAAATTATTGGTACTACAACTGCGGTCAAATGGCTTAATGAGGCTGGTATAAAGTTAGACGACAATACCCAGATTGTTCTTAATAATCATGTTAATAGTGAACTCGAAAAAAGAAGCAATAAAAATAGAACTGTCAATGGAAAAGTATATGATATAGATGAACTTTTTGAAAAATGTATTATGTTGCATCCTGAATATTTAAAGTCTTATCCTCAACTTAATATTGAATATGTTAGAGAAGGGGATTATGTTTTTAAAAGAAGTACATCTCAGTTATATGAATTGCTTAATTTATATAAAGAAGATGATAGTACTTCTAAATATATTAATAAACTAATAGAAACAAATGAAAATAGTGATGTAAAAAAGCATTAGATTGATAATTCTAGGGAAGTATGTTATACTAAGTATGCGTTAGGAGGAACAGTATGAAACAAGTTGTTGGTACTTTATTTTTTAATGATGGGAAATTACTTATTGACAAGCCAAGAAAGAGATCTACTTTTCAAATGGTTGGTGGCTCTGTAGAAGAAGGAGAATCTATTTATGAAGCCGCTATCAGGGAATGTCATGAAGAGTTGGGTGATAGAGCTTTTTTTAATCCAGAAAATATAAAATTTTTAATGGACTTTGATGAAATTGCTACTAGTGATCCTAATCTTAAAATTCACATGAATATATTTATTTATGAAGGTACATTAACTGGAGAGCTTTCTACTAGTTCGGAAATTGAAAGTTTTATGTGGTTTGGAGTAGATGATGATACTAGTATTTTATCTAATACTCTAAAAAATGAAATTATTCCTTTTTGTAAGGAAAAAAAACTTATATATAAAAAATAACTATTAATTCAAAGACTTTATGGCTTTGAATTATTTTTTAAAGACCTTAGGCTTTAAAAATAAGTGAGCAACATAGTGCGAACTCTAAAAAAATGGATAAAACCTCTTTCTTTTTTATTAATTTTTTGGTACAATTATATTTGAGGAAAATAAGGTGAAACAGATGGGAAAAATTATTGCAATTGTAAATCAAAAAGGTGGTGTAGGTAAAACCACTACTAGTATAAATTTAGCAGCCTCTTTAGGTGTTTTAGATAAAAAAGTATTACTTGTTGACCTTGATCCCCAGGGTAATGCTACTACTGGAGTTGGTGTTGATAAGAGTGATATAGCGAGTAGTATTTATGAAGTGTTAACTAAAAAGGAAACTATAGAGAAATCTATTATTAAGACAAAGAGTAAGAATCTTTATCTTCTTCCGGCTTATCTTAATCTAGCAGGTGTTGATATGGAACTTATCGAACTAGAAAGAAGGGCAAAAGAAACTGGTGAAAAGTTTAATAGGGTAGTTAGATTAAAAGAAGAACTTGCCAAAGTCAAGGATGGATATGACTTTATCTTAATCGACTGTCCTCCTAGTCTTGGAATATTAACTACTAACGCTCTAGCAGCGGCAGATTCAGTTCTAATTCCAGTTCAATGCGAATATTTTGCTTTGGAAGGTATTATGCAGCTTATTAATACTATTATGCTTGCTCAAAGAAAAGTTAATCCTAATTTAGATATTGAAGGAGTGCTTCTTACAATGTTTTCTAACACTAATCTTGGTATTGAGGTAATAGAAAGTATTAAAGGTTTCTTTAAAGAGAGGGTATATGATACTATTATTCCTAGACTTGTTAGATTAGCTGAAGCTCCAAGTCATGGTAAACCTATACTTGAATATGAGCCTAGAAATAAAGGTACTATTGCTTATCTTAATTTAGCAAAGGAGGTTATTTTGAGAAATGGAACAAAAGAAGAAAGCCCTAGGTAAGGGACTTGAGGAATTATTTTCTAGTGAAGTTTTAGATTTTGATACTTTTGAAAGTAACATTATGGAAAATACTTCTTCTGATGAAGTTATGGAAATACCAGTTAATGAAGTTAGGCCTAATCCTTATCAGCCAAGAAAGACTTTTAATGAAGATGCTCTTAATGAACTTGCTGAATCTATTAAAAATTATGGTGTATTTCAACCAATTATTGTTAAAAAGGGTATTAAAGGTTATGACTTAATTGCAGGTGAGAGAAGACTTAGAGCAAGTCGTATTGCTGGTATGGAAAAGATTCCCGCTATTGTAAAAGATTTTACCGATGAACAAATGAGAGAAATTTCATTACTTGAAAATATTCAAAGAGAGAATCTTACTGCTATCGAACTTGCTTGGGCTTACAAAGGTATTATCGATAATCTAGATATTACACAAGAGGATTTAGCTAAAAAAATTGGTAAAAGTAGAAGCCATATTACTAATACTTTAGGTCTTCTTAATCTACCAGAAGAGGTACAAAAGAAGATTCTCGATGGTGATATTTCAATGGGTCATGCTAGGGTTCTTTCAAAGATGGAAGATGAAGAAGAGGTAACTACTCTTGCTGATAAAGTAATTAGGAATAATATTAGTGTTCATGATTTAGAAGAAATTAGTAAAAAAGAGGACATCAAAAAGAGAATGCCTGTTACTAGAAAAAGAATAGATACTGATTATTTTCACATTGAAAATGAACTTAGAGATATTCTTGGTACTAAAGTTAAGGTCGATAAGAAAAAAGTTTGTATTTATTTTGAAAATGTTAATGATTTAAATCGTATTCTTGATATTATGAATATAGAAATTAAGTAGAGTGTTTCTACTTTTTTCTTTTGGGTATTTTTAACGTTAGTATACTGATAGTTAACTTTTGGTATTTTGGTGCTTTATTTTTATTTGTCTTTTTGCTTTTTTACTTACTCATATTTAATAGTGATATTATTAATATGCTTGCGGTAAGAGTAAGTGTTCAACTTGAGAGTATTTGTCGAATTTTGTCTTACTGAATTGTTTGCAAAAGGGTTATGCTGTATATTATAATATTCTTGTAGGGAAGTTAAGAAAAGTGAGGTGGCAAAAGTGCAAGGTAGAGTTAAGTGGTTTAATAACGACAAAGGTTATGGCTTTATTGATTATCCAAACGGTGAAGATATTTTTGTTCATTATTCTGCTATTAAACAAGAAGGATATAAGACATTATCTGAAGGCCAAATAGTAGAATTCGATCTTATTGAAACTGCTAAAGGATTACAAGCTATTAATGTAGTAGCAGCTAGTAACGTTAAGGCTTAATGTGACTGAACAATTATAAGACAGCTAGATGTACTTAAGCTATCTTATTTTTATTTGGAGTGATTATATGATTATTAAGAAATTATTTTTATCTTTAAAAGAGATATTAATAGTTATGGGAATACAATACTTTATTGTCATTCTTTCTATTTTATTACTTGGCTATAATAGTTCTATTGTTTGGGGAACTGTTTTTTTGATGATATTTGATATAATATATATTATCAGTAAACTTAAGAGTATTAATGTATCTTTTAACATTAAAAATAATTATTTTCCTTATATATTACTTGGAACAGCTATTTCAATTATTTATAATATGATTTTGTATAAATTTGATTTGTATCAATATAGTGATGTTACCATTCCTTTAATTATTAATATTTTGGCTTCAGGTATTATCGGGCCAATATTTGAGGAGGTGCTTTTTAGAGCGTCTTTTATTACAAAATTAGAAATGGTAACTTCCTCTAGAATAGTTATTATTTTTATATCTAGTTTTATCTTTGCAATATCTCACTCTAATTTATTTTCTCTCATTATTGCTGGCATACTTGGTATTATTAATGGTTATATTTTTGTTAAAGAAAGAGATATTGTTAAGATTTGTTTAGTGCATATTTTTGTTAATATTACTAGTTCTTTTTTATCTTGTTATAATTCTTATATTTTTATTCTTGGTATTGTTTTATTTGTTATTTCTTTATTGTGTTTTTGGAAGAAAAAGTAGTTTTGTCTTTATTTTGTAATGGCATACTTTTTTCTTTACTTTTAATCTTTTTTATTATACAATATAGGTGGAGAGAGGCAGGGGATGTTTTCATGAAATATAATCTTTTACCAGCAGACTCTTATGTTGTTATTAATAAGACTATTTTGCATGATGAAGATAGAAAAATCATTACTAGTTTATATCTTCCTGTCATTGGTATGGATGCAGTAATGCTATATTTTATGTTATGGGCTGATTTGGATAGTTCTTCGATTGTGAGTGCTGATTTTACTCATCAGAAAATCGTTTCTAATTTAAGAATGACTATCAATGAAGTAGTAGATGCTAGAAGTAAACTTGAGGCTATTGGTCTTATTAAAACTTTAGTTAAAGAGGGTAATGTTAATAACTATATTTATGAACTATATAGCCCGGCTTCTGCAAGTGAATTTCTATCACATCCTATTCTTAATATTGTATTATATAGCAATATTGGGAAAAAGGAATACGATAATTTAATTAAGAGTTTTAAAATGCCTAGATTTAATACTAGTGGCTATACTGATATTACTAAAAGTTTTAATGAGGTTTTTGATAGTACTTGCATGACCTCCTACGACCTATCTTTAGAGGATATTAGAAAATATAATAAACTTAAACTTAATATTAATAGTAATTTTGATTTTAACTTTTTAATGAATTCAATGCCTAGAAATATTGATACTAACAGAGTATTTACTAAAGAAATTAAGGAACTTATTATTAGTTTAGCCTTTATTTATGATATTGATGCTATTAAGATGTCAAATATCGTTAAAGGTTGCTTTAATGAGAGGGGTACTATTAATAAAGAGGAACTTCGAAAAACTGCTAGAAGCTTCTACCAATTTGAGAATGGTGGTAATTTGCCTACTATTGTTTCTAATTGTCAACCTGAATATTTAAGAAAGCCTATTGGTGATACTTCTAAAAGGGCTAAAATGATTTATACTTTTGAAACCATTTCACCAAGGGAACTTCTTATTAGTAAAAATAAGGGTAATGAACCAACAAGAAGGGATTTGAGATTAGTAGAAGATTTACTTCTTGATTATAATTTAAAACCTGGCGTCGTTAATGTTTTGATAGATTATGTACTAAATGTTAATGATAAGAAACTTACGAGAGCTCTTGTAGAAACGATGGCAGGAGAGTGGCAAAGGAAAGGTATTGAGACAGTTGAAGATGCTATGAGTCTTTGTGAAAAAGAACATAAAAAAAGAAATAAAAAAGTTGTTGAAGAGAGAAAAGTTAATGCCAAAACACCTGATTGGTTTGATAAGGAAATTGAGAAGAATAAAATCGATGATGGTGAAGATAATCAATTAGAGGAACTTTTGAAGGAGTATAAATAATGAAAGATACTAAAAATATTATTAATAATAAATATAGTTTTGATAGATTTGAATTAGAAAAGAACTTTGATATTGCTTTAGAAGATGATACTTTCAAAAAAATTGTAAGTAGGCTAAAACTTTCAAGAGATGAACTTATTAAATATACTTCTAGTATTGAAGATTCCGCTAACGAACTTAAGAATTGTAAAAATTGTAAAAATATCATGGAATGTAAAAATGGTATTTGTGGATATGTTTATTATCCTAGTGTAGAACAGGGTAATTTAGTATTCTCTTATGTTCCTTGTAAATATAAGAAAAAACTAGATAATGATATGGCTTATAGAAATAATATTATTTCTTTCGATATGCCAAAAGAAATTGTTAATGCTTCAATGAAAGATATTTATACTGATGATAAAAACAGATTGGAAGTTATTAAATGGCTTACTACTTTTATTAAAAAGGTGGAAAATAATGAAAAAAGTAAGGGTTTATTCTTGACAGGTAACTTTGGATGTGGTAAAACATATGTAGTGGCTGCTTGCTTTAATGAACTTGCTAAAAAAGGTAAAACTGTTGCTTGTCTATATTACCCAGAGTTTTTAAGAAATTTAAAAGAAAGATTTTCGGAAGATTATAAGGAAATATTTGATAAGGTTAAGAAATGCGATTTACTTTTAATTGATGATATTGGAGCAGAAACTGTTACTAGTTGGAATAGAGATGAGGTTCTTGGTACTATTTTACAATATCGTATGCAAGAGGGCCTACCTACATTTTTCACTTCTAATTTATCAATAAAAGAATTGGAAGTACATCTTGCAGGTAATGATAGTGAAGGTAAGATTAAAGCCAGAAGAATTATAGAAAGAATTAAATATTTAACAGATAATATTACAATGATTGCAGAAAATAGAAGAAAGTGAGGGTGGAAAAATGGAAGAAAATAAAAATTATGGATTTAAATTTGATCCTAATAAGCAAGAGAAGTCTTTTACCGATAAAAATGGTACTTCTAAATTAGAAATTGAAGCAAATAATGCTCCTCTTAATATGCCTGAAGGAATTACTTTAGCTAATAGACCTAAAGTGAAGGTTTTATCTAAAGAAATTAAAAATCCAAAAGGTGGAGCAAATATTGGTATTGGTAGTAATGGTTTTGCTGGAGTTATTACACTAGCAGGCATTATTGCTATTGCTGGAGTTATTATTGCTTATTTAACACTTAGATATTAATTTATAAAGGAGGAGGAGTTTATGCTTTGTGCTTTACAGGTTAAAACTTGTTATTCTATTTTGAGTAGCTTAAATAGAATTGATGATTTGACTAAAAAGGCTAAAGATATGGGCTACTCCTCTTTAGCTATTACTGATACAAATAATATGTTTGGAGTATATGAGTTTTATTTAGCATGTCTTAATAATGGTATTAAACCTATTATTGGTATGGAAGTTAAGTCTTCCTTTGATAATTATATTTTAATTGCTAAAAATAATAATGGATATAAAAACCTAATTAAGATAGCCACGATTATTTCTGATCATGATATTTCTTATGATGAACTTAATATGTATTCTAAAGATATTATTTTAATTATGCCCGTTTTTTCTTATAAGGATGATATTATAAAGTTATTTGATGAATACTTTATTGGTTATTCTAATACCAAAGATAGAGAAGTTATAGGTGAAAAAGGAGTTCTTATTACTGATATTTGCTACCTAGAAAGAGAAGATTATAAGTATATTGACTATCTTACAATGATAAGGGATGATAAAAAACTAGGGGAAATAGAGCTTAACACTTATGCTGGTAAACATCTGCTTGATAAAGAGGAATATACTGCTCTTACGGGAGACAATGCATTTATTAGTAGAAATATGGAATATATCGTTAATAATTGTAATGTCACTTTTGATAAAAGAGAAGGCCTTCTGCCAATTTATGATGAAAACATTAATTCTTTTGATTATCTTTGTAGTTTATGTAATAAAGGATTAAAAAGAAGACTCGCTGATAAGGTTCCTAGTGTATATCAAGAAAGGCTTAATTATGAGCTTGATGTTATCAATAAGATGGGGTTTTGTGACTACTTTTTAGTAGTTTGGGATTATGTTAAGTATGCAAAGTTTAATAACATTTTAGTAGGACCAGGGAGAGGTAGTGCCGCTGGTAGTTTAGTTAGTTATTGCCTTGGCATTACTGATGTTGATCCTATTAAGTATGATTTGTTATTTGAAAGATTTTTAAATCCGGAGAGAATTACAATGCCCGATATTGATATTGACTTTGATAGTGAAAAGAGAAGTACTGTTACTGATTATGTAATGAATAAATATGGAGAAAAAAAGGCTATTGGCATTATTACTTTTAATACACTTGGAGCTAAACAAGTTATTAGAGATGTTGGTAGAGTTCTTGATATTTCTCTTCCTATCATTGATGAAATTGCTAAATCTATTACCGGTAAGAGTCTTCAAGAAAGTTATGCTATGAATGGAAAATTTTATAGACTTATTAACTCTAATAGTGAATATATGAGACTCTATAAAGCTAGTGTTAAATTAGAAGGACTTCCTAGACATATATCAGTTCATGCTGCTGGTGTTGTTATGAGTAATACTCCTATTGATGAGGTTATTCCTTTATATAAAAGTCCTCTTGGTATGTATATTTCGGCTTTCTCTAAAGATTATTTGGAACCACTTGGTCTACTTAAAATGGACTTTTTAGGGCTTGATAATTTAACTTTAATTAGTAATGTTATTGAAGAAATTAGAAAGAAAGAGAAAATTAATATTAGTTTTGAAAAAATACCTCTAGATGATAAAAAAACTTTAAAAGTATTTAGAGATGTTGATACTGATGGTATTTTTCAGTTTGAATCGGTTGGGATGAAAAGATTTTTATCTAAGCTTAAAGTTAACTCTTTTGATGATATTGCTACGGCCTTAGCTTTATATAGACCAGGTCCAATGGATAATATTGATTTATTTATTGCAAGAAGGGAAGGAAGAGAAAAAATTGACTATATTCATCCTGACTTAGAAAATATTCTTAAACCTACTTATGGTATTATTATTTATCAGGAACAAATTATGCAAATAGTTAGAAAGATGGCTAATTACTCTTATGGTGAAGCTGATATCTTAAGAAGAGCCATGTCAAAAAAGAAGGAAAGTATTATTTTAAATGAAAAACCAAAGTTTATTGAAGGCTCTTTAAAAAATGGTTATGATGAAGAGACCGCTACTGAGGTATATGATTTAATATTAAAGTTTGCTAATTATGGTTTTAATAAGTCACACTCAGTTTCGTATGCTATTACTGCTTACAAGATGGCCTTCATTAAGACTTATTTTCTTAAATACTTTATTGCTGGGGTATTAACTAATTCAATTGGTAACATTAATAAAATTAATACTTATATTAATAGAGCTAGAAAATCTAGTATTAAAATACTTCCACCCGATGTCAATGAAAGTAATAAGGGATTTACCGCTACTGAAGAGGGAATTAGATGTCCTTTGTCAATTATTAGTGGTGTTGGTACTTCTATCTCTAATGATATCTTAAAGGAAAGAGAAAAAGGTAGATACTTATCACCAACTGACTTTATTACTAGAACTTATAATAATGGTATTGGTAAGAAAACACTTTCTAGTCTAATTTATGCTGGGGCCATTTCCTTTGGCTATAATAAAAGAACTTTAATCGAAAACTTAGATACTATTCTTAACTATGCTGATATTGCTAAAGATGGTGGAATAATTGAAAATTTAGAACCTGAAATTATTACTTATGAAGAGTATAGTAAAGGTCAACTTGTTTCATTAGAACTTAAAACGATCGGTTTCTATCTTACTAATCATCCTGCTTCAAAGTATAGAGATGATAATATAGTCGTTAATACTTCTAATATTAGTGATTTCTTTGATAATAAAGTTGTTATGATTATTATGATTGATAGAATTAAAGAAACTACCACTAAAAATAATGATGTTATGGCATTTATTATTGGTAGTGATGAATTTGGAGAAGCTGATTTTACTTGTTTTCCTGATGTTTATAAGAAGTTTAATTTTATTAAAGTAGGTAATATTATAAGAATATTTGGTAGAGTTGAAAAAAGATATGATAAATATCAGGTTATTATTAATAATATTAATGTATTGGAGGAAAATGATGAATAAGGGTAAATTTATTGTTATTTCTGGCCCTTCTGGTGTTGGTAAAGATACTATATGTGAAGAATTGATTAAAAGAGAAAATGGTATATACTCAGTGTCTATGACAACGAGAGAAAAGAGGAGCGGAGAAATAGATGGTGTCGATTATTTCTTTGTAGACAAAGAGAAATTTGAAGATAAAATTAAAAATAATTTCTTTTTAGAGTATGCTATTTACAATGGTAATTATTATGGTACCCCTACTAAATTTATTATAGATAATATTAATAGAGGTATTAATGTATTTGCTATTCTTGAGGTTAATGGATTTACTAATGTTAAAAAGACATTTAGTGATGCAATTACGATATTTATTATGCCACCTTCTTTTGCTATTTTGGAGGAAAGATTAAGAAAAAGAGGTACTGATGGGGAGGCCTCTATTAAAAAGAGACTTGATATTGCTAAAGAAGAAATTAAATATAAGGATAGATATGATTATGTTGTTATCAACAGTACTGTTGATAATGCTGTCTTAGAAATTGAAAAAATTATTAATAATTGTTAATCTATCCACAACGACTGTTGATAGATTAATATTATAAAAAAGATTGGCATCAAACCAATCTTTTTATCTTCCTCCTCTTCCACTAGTTCCAAATCTAATTCCTTCTTCTTGCATTCTTTTTTCAACATAGTCTTGCCAATTTCCATATTCCAATTCTACAGGATTATTCATTTCTTCGGCTCTTCTTTTCATATTGTTACAATATTCATAATACTCTAGGTAATAATGCACTATTGTTTCTAAAGCATATGGACTATCTAAATCTAATCTTAAATATATATCATATATTTCATTAAATACTGGTTTACTGATTATATCATCATTTCGTCTATCTACTACTAATCTTTCATAGTAATGATTTCTTTCTTTTAAATCATCATGTGATAGTCCTTCATCAGGAACAACATTCATTGCTTGATCTTTATTTTCACTATGGATTCTATTAACTATTGTACCTTGAATCATATTATATTCATTAAGTGCTTCTTGATAAGCAATAGGATTTGTTTTCTTTGCTTCTTCTAATTCTCTTTTATATTCTTCAAGTGTCTCTTTAGGTAGTTTATTCCCTCTACTATCTACTTCTCTTTCTACCATTGCCATTAATGCAATTAATCTTTCTATATCTAACTTTCCAAGGGCTTTTTCAGATACTTTTACTGCTTCTTTTCTATAACTATTTACTGCCTCTGATACTTTTGTTTCTAAATTTGTTATAGAATTATTTAATTCTTTAATAAAATTATTTAATACTGTTCTTGTTTCGGGACTAAAATAATACATATATCTATTTATGTTATTTATTTTTTCTTCAAAAGATACCATTATTCTGATATCATTATATACATCTTCTTTTATTGCCTCTAGATTACTGGTTGAAATAAAATCTCTGTTTTCCACTCCTAAATGTTGTTTTATAAATTCATAATCTTTAGAAATATCTGCTCCAAATTTCTTTTCTTGCTGTTCTGATTCTTTTCCATAATCGACTGCTAGTAAATTTTTTGATAAATCATCAAATTTTCTTATTACATCAAATTTAGGATTTCTTAGTGATGATTCAATGCTAAATGACTCTCCTCTTTTATCAGTGGTAGATAAAATTAACTCTCTATCGGAATTAATACTAATTTTACTTCTTGATGATGGTGTATATTTGGCATAAAATCCTATTTTTTGTGTTTCAATACTTTTTTTGAAGTTTATAAAGTAACTATCTTTTTTATCGGCTTTCGCTGATAACTGATTAAATATTTGTTTTCCATTAGGACTTAATTCATCAGTACCAACAAATCCTTTTATAAATCCACTTAACAATGTTGCTTCTATATAATTACTCCATTCTTTTTCTAATGTATCTTGTATATTATCTGCCTTTTTATGTTTATTATCACTAATACTCTTCGTATTAACACTATCCATTACAACTCTGTTAATAGCAGACAATAATTCATCAACATTTTTATCATCTATTTTTCTTTGTTCCATTTTCATTTTCCTCTCTTACTTATTTCTACTTTAATAGTATCATAATAATTTATTTTTTTCAATCTTTTTAACTATATTTTACAATTTATACTGTAATTACTTTAAAGTAGAGACAAAATATTTTCTGGCTCTACTTTCTTTATGAAGACTTATGGCTTCATAAACGGCGAACGACTTTAGTGTGAGACGACAATAATAAATTGATATTTTACTTGAAAAATCTATCATTTTATTATATACTTATATTAACAAAAGGAGGACTCTTTATGAAAAGTGAAAGAATTATGAAAATATTTGAACAATATGTTAGAAAATATGATATGAATAATTCATATATTAAGTCTAGATATTTTCACTCTCTAAAGGTTATGGAGATTTGCAGAGACCTTGCAACTGGACTTGGAATATTCTCTCCAGAAGAAGTAGCCGTCTGTGAACTTATTGGTTTATTTCATGAAATTGGTAACTTTTCTAAGACTCCTAACTATCAAATGGATGATGATATTAACGATGCTTATAATAGAACTATTGATGTTTTGTTTAATAAGAAATTAATTAGAGAAATTAGTAAAGATACTAAATATGATAATATTATTAAAATGGCTTTATTTGCTTACGATAAGAATGGTTTCCCTACGGATATTGATGAAAAAGGTAAGCATATGTGTGCCATTATAAAAGATGCTCATAATTTGGATTCTTTTAGATTATTTGTTAATTATCCTTATGTGGATACGGTAATTAAAAGTTATCCTAATAGTCTTGTTTATGAGGATTTTAAAAGTTTTAAAACAATCAGTTCAAAGGTCAGTGATAACTCTAGTGATGAGGTATTAGTTACTTTATCTAAAATGTATTCTTTTAATTATAAATATTCTTACTATTTGTTAAAGGAAAATAATTATATTGAAAAAATTTTTAATTCTTTGACTTTTGATAATGATGAATTAAAGGGGTTCTTTAAACAACTTATGGTTGTTCTTAATAATTATATTGATAAAAGGATAGGTGTTGTAAATGCTTGATAAAAAATATGACCACTTGATGGTTGAAAAAGATAAATATGATAATTGGAAGAAAAAGGGGTATTTTAAATCTGGAGATTTAAGTAAGGAACCATACTGTATAGTTATTCCTCCTCCTAATGTAACAGGTAAATTACATTTAGGTCATGCTTGGGATACTTCAATTCAAGATATTATTATTAGATATAAGAGAATGCAGGGCTTTGATGCTTTATGGCTTCCAGGAATGGATCATGCTGGTATTGCTACGCAGGCTAAGGTAGATAAAAAACTTAAGAGTGAAGGTATTAATCCTAGAAGTATGTCTCGTGAGGAGTGGCTTAAGGTTGCTTGGTCTTGGAAAGAAGAATATGCAGAAAACATTCATAGTCAGTGGGCAAAACTTGGTCTATCTCTTGATTATGATAAGGAAAGATTTACTTTAGATGATGGTTTATCCCATGCTGTTAGAAAGGTATTTGTTGATTTATATAACAAAGGTCTTATCTATAGAGGTGAGAGAATTATTAACTGGGATCCTGCTGCGATGACTGCTCTAAGTAATGAAGAAGTTATTTATAAAGATGTAGAAGGAGCCTTCTACCACATTAAATATATGATTGAAGGTACTGATGAGTATCTAGAGGTTGCTACAACTAGACCAGAGACTTTATTTGGTGATACTGCCGTTGCGGTTAACCCAGATGATGATAGATATAATAAATATATTGGTAAGAATGTTATGCTTCCAATAGTTAATAAACTTATTCCTATTATTGGTGATGAACACGCTGATATGGAGTTTGGTACTGGTGTTGTTAAGATTACTCCTGCTCATGACCCTAATGACTTTGAAGTTGGTAATAGACATAATTTAGAGAGAATTGTCGTTATGAATCCTAATGGTACTATGAATGAGAATGCTGGTAAATATAATGGTATGGACAGATTCGAATGCAGAGATGCTGTTATTAAGGATTTAGATAGTGAAGGACTTCTTATTAAGATAGAACCTATTAATCATAATGTTGGTTTTTCTGAAAGAAGCGATGTTATGGTTGAGCCTTATCTTTCTAAACAATGGTTTGTTAAAATGAGACCGCTAGCGGATAGAGTTCTTGAAAACCAAAAGGATAAAGATAAGAAAGTTAACTTTGTTCCTCCTAGATACGAAAAAACTATGAA
>CAKPAL010000005.1 GCA_934132925.1 uncultured Bacilli bacterium | reverse complement strand
AGATGATTTAATTAAATACCAAAACAAAAAACTAGGAATGTATAAATGGTATAAATCTTTAAATGAATTTATAAAAAGCATTGATAGTTTCTAAATTAGGAGGCAATAATGTTTAAACTAAATAAAAAAGAAGCAGAGGACTATCTAATAAAAATATTTGATTTTATTGAAAATGGAGATTCAAAGTTTAATGGTCATCCTGGATTATATTTTTTTCATACTAAAAAAGAATTAAAAGAAAAGATAAATGAACTATTAAGTGAAAATGAATATGATGAATTTGACATTTATTATATAACTTCATTATTAATAAGATTTATGCTTGGTAGATACGATTCGCATACTAAAGTAAGTTTTAAAGAAAATATATACATACCAATAGATTTTACAGTAGAAGAAAATAGTCTTTATATTACAAAAATCACACCAATTTATAAAAAATTAATAGGTGGTAAGTTATTGAAAATAAATAATATAGATATACAAAGAATATTATGTGAATTAGAAGAGATTATTTGTTACTCAACAAAAGAACATTTATCAGTAATGATTCAGTCATTTTTATCTGATGTAAATGTTTTAAAATCATTACCAAGTATTGAAAATAATACTGAAGAATTTATCTATACTATTTTAAATGATAATAATGAAAAAGAAGATATTACTTTTAATATAAATAATTTACCAGAATTTTATAGTGTACACTTTCCAGAAAACTACTCCACAGAAGTTATTAATGATTGTTGTATTATCCATTATAATTCCTGCAGAGATAAAGAAAAAATGGAACAACTAATTTCAAAATTAAAAGAAGAAAGCAATATAAAAAATTATATAATTGACTTAAGATATAATGGTGGTGGTAGTTCATCAGTAATAAAACCATTAATAAATTTTCTTAAAGATAAAAATGTAGTAACACTAGTAAATGAATATGTTTTTTCTAGTGGTCGCATGGCATTAGTAGAACTAAAGAAAATAGGAGCCTATATAATAGGAACAGATATAGGAACAAGTTTAAATTGTTTCGGGAATTGTCCTAGTAATTTAGATATCGATAAATTAAATCTAAGAGTAACTAGTAGTTCCACATATTGGTATTATGATAAAGAATTATCACTTACTGGTTATGAAAAAGATGAATTTAATACCTATTTCAATAATAAAAAAGAATTACTTGAACCAGTATTATTACATCCAGATAAATATGTATATTTAACTAAAGAAGATATTATAAATGAGTATGATAAACAAATGGCTGAAGCAGTTAATTATTTTAAAGAATTTAGAGATATAAATAGAATAGGGAGAAAATAAAAGTGAAGAAAGAAGATTATATAAAAATAGTTGATGAAAAATTATCTGATAGTTCTAAAAAAATAATGATAGAACAAATAAATAAATTTTATGAAGCAAAATCATATAAACTTGATAAACATAAATATGAAGTAGGTGATGATGTTAAATTATTAAAAGGAACCCTGTTACATGGAACATATAAGAATATTGATGGTTTAATATCGATCGTAAATGATGGTCTAATGTCAAACATATTTACTGATAGTAGATTATCAAAATATTTAGGTGCCGTTGGAGTATGGAATTTAAAGCAAGATTATTTATTAAAAGATTATATAAATTATTATTCTGGAGGAACAATTTTATATAATGGAATTTTTAAAAATGGTATAGATACACAAGAAATAAAAACATCAGTAATTCCTTATGATCAAATGAATAATATTATTAAAATAACAAATAGCATTGATTGCCACATGTGGATGTTGGAGCAGACCAAAGAAGCAAGATTCATGCCAAGTTTAGTACAAGATAGGATTCAAATAGGAATTATTTTTAATGGAAATAACAAAAACATTAAAAGTTTGCTAAAAGGAGATATTCTAAATAGTGATACAATCAATGATAATGATGTTAAGGACTTTATTAATCCTAATTACTATGAAAAATTTATTAAAGATAGAAAAAATAAAGATGATTTTTTTACTAATCGTGAAAGCGCTATTCTGTTTGGAATACCATCAAATTTAATCGAAGGTATTTTAGTTGGAAGAAAATATGAAAATAATAATAATATTTTGAAAGAAATAAAGATTCTATTACCCAATTGTTATATATGTAATCTAGATGGTAAAGTAATAAGAAAATAATATATATCCAGAGTTAAAAGATAAGTTTATAGAAGAATTAGAAAAGTCAAACTAAAATCAATCATAGAAGTTACTATATTATGCTAGAATATTAAATATGTAAGTACTATAAAAGTAAATAATGTAGATTAATCTATGTTATTTACTTTTATAAAAAGTCTTAATTAATTAAAATTGATATGTTATAATAGTAAATAAAAAGAAGGTGAATCGATATGATTAATGGTAATAATATAGAAACATTAAAACCTATGTTAAAAATAACAGATATGGTTCCATATCTAAAAAATAAAAATATTAAGTTTGAACTAATATCAGAACAAGAAGCAGAAAAATATTTAAAAGACAACAATAACTATTATAACTTAACATCTTATAAACATAATTTTGAAAGATATTTAATTAATGGAAAGTTTGTAGATAAATATGTTGATTTAAATTTCGCATATCTTAAAGATTTAGCGATTATTGATCATAGGGTAAGATTAGTTTTATTTAAAATGATAATAGATATTGAACATTATTTAAAAATTAGAATATTAAATTTAATAGAAGATATAAACGAAGAAGATGGATATAGAATAGTAAATATGTATTTAGAAAAAGATTTTAACGACGATAAATTTCCAAAAAAAGTACATAATAGTATATTTAAAAAAGTAGGAAGCGATTATTATCAAAAAATATTTTCTAAATATGACATTGATAAAGATAAGAAATTGGAAAATATACCTATATGGGAATTCCTTGAAGTTATTACATTTGGAGAACTAGTAAATTTTTATGATTTTTTCTCTAAAGAATACAAACTAGCAGAAGAAAGTAAAAATGTATTTATTCTAAGGGAAATAGTAAAACTAAGAAATGCAGTTGCACATAATTCTTGCGTGTTATGTGAACTTGATAAGAAAGATAATCAATATTCACCTGATTATAAAGTGATTAATTACTTAAATTTTTGTGGTATCAAAAAAGAAATGAGAACTAATAAATTGAAAAATTCACGAATAAGGCAGATAACATACACGCTTTATATGTTTAATGAAATAGTAACAAGTATTGGAGTAAAAGAAAATGTTACAAATGATATTAAAGATTTATTTTATGGAAGAATAAATTATCATGGTGAGTATTATACTAATAATGAACTATTAAAATCAATATATGAATATTTTGACAAAATAATAAAATGTTATTATAAGTAAAAATTATGTAAACATTGGTTAAATAGTTTGACATAGATAAAAAAATATGTTATATTATCTATGCAAGGAAAAAATGGTAATACATTTTTGCAAGGGCACTGTCTAAATGATGGAGCCCTATTTTTTTAGATTACAATTTAGAAAACTAATAGAACGAACTAAGTACATAAGAAATCATGTATTTAGTCTATTTAGTTTATTAATAGCAGATTATATTGTTAAAGACACAATAATATGATATAATAATGCAAAAGAAAGACAAAAATATAATTTAAAAGAAAAACAAATCAGTAATTCTAACAGAAGAAGGCGCTTCATCAGCGGACTTTCTAATTAAAAAATATATAAGGTAGGTGTAAATAATGGAAAATATAAAAAAGAAAATATATGGAAAAAGACTTTAATAATATAATAAAAGAAATAAGAAAATGTAATACTTGTGAAGATAAGTTTGGCTTCAAACCACATCCAGTAGTCATAGGCTCCGCTACTTCAAAAATAGTTCAAATAAGTCAAGCACCATCTAAAACGGTAGATACTACACTAAAGCCATTTACTGATCAAAGTGGTAAAAAATTAAAATACGAATGGTATCAAATAACCGATGAAGAATTCTATAATCCAGATAACTTTTTTATCACAGCCCTAGCACATTGCTACCCAGGAAAAGATAAAAATGGATGTGATAAAGTTCCACCCAAGATATGCTATGAAAAATGGATAAAGAAAGAATTAGAATATATAGACAATAAAATATATATCATAATCGGAGCTAAAGCCGCTAAAACATTTTTTCCAAATGAAGATTATAATGACCTAATATTTAAAAATAATACACTATTTGGTAAACTAACTATAGTTCTGCCACATCCATCCCCACTTAACATAAAGTGGTTTAAAGATAATCCTGAGTTTATGAAAAAAAGAATTATCGAAATAAGAAAAATAATAAACGACACATTAAATAAAAACTAAAGGCACTAAAAAATAGTGTCTTTTTCTTCTAGTCAAGTTAACCAAATTAACATTATTTACATATACTACTTTGAAGGTGATAACTATGAATAATAATGAAGATAGAGCGGTCCGTAAAGTAGTGATTGACCCAGGTCACGGAGGCACGGACGCAGGCGCTACTGGAAATAATTTACTAGAAAAAGACTATAATTTATTAATATCAAAATACATGTATGATAGATTTAAACAATTAGGAATACCAGTTGCCATAACTAGAGATTCTGATACAACTTTATCTCCAACTGATAGAGTAAATACTATTTTAAATAAATTTGGCAATTCATCTGATGTTATACTAATATCGAACCATGTCAATTCAGGTGGCGGTGAAGGAGCAGAGGTCATTTATGCCCTAAGAAATAGAGATACCCTAGCCAAAAGAATATTAGAAAATATTGGGGCAACAGGACAAACAACTAGAAAGTATTATCAAAGAAGATTACCGAGTGATACCTCTAAAGACTACTATTTCATTCATCGAAATACTGGTAACCTAGAACCACTAATCGTCGAGTATGGCTTTATTGATAATACCAAAGATGTCGAATTTCTAAAAGAAAACTATGAAGAACTAGCAGAAGCCGTCATATCCGCAGTAGCCAACTATATAGGAGTACCATATGTTGCTCCAGATGGCTTAATAACTAATACTTATGTTGTTCAAAAAGGCGACTCCTTATATTCAATAGCGGACAAACTAGGAACCACTGTAGCGGAACTCAAAAAAGAAAATAACCTAACATCTAATACTCTCCAAATAGGTCAAGTACTTCGTATACCAACTAAAGAAATATATGAAGAAGAAGAAAATATCTATGTCGTTAAAAAAGGTGATACCCTATATTCCATTGCTACAGCTAATAACACTACTGTAGATGAATTAAAAAGAATCAACAACTTAACATCCAATATTCTATCAACCGGGCAATTACTAAAAATACCAAGTGCATTATTACCAGAAACAACATATACTGTCAAAAAGGGTGATTTCTTATATTCGATTGCTACCAAATATAATACTACAGTGGATGAACTAAAGAGAATAAATAACTTAACAAGTAATACCCTAAGTATTGGTCAGGTACTAAAACTACCATCAGATAAAGCAAGCGATGAAGAGCAGGAAGAAAATACCATTAGTTATACAGTTCAAAAAGGTGATTCACTATATAGCATAGCAAGAAAGTATGATACAACTATTGATAGAATAAAGGAACTAAATAACTTAACAACTAATTTATTATCAATAGGTCAAGTATTACTAATACCAACAGATACCAATCTAGAGACAACCTACACAGTACAAAAAGGCGATTCACTATACAGTATAGCAAAAAAATACGATACCACTGTTGATAGATTAAAGCAGTTAAACAATCTATCATCAAATCTATTGTCAATAGGTCAAATACTAATAGTAAGATAATATAGAAAGTATATAACCATATATTTTCTTTTTTCTTATCCACTTCAACCATAAACAAGTTTATGTTTTCCGTGGCATTATGAAGCCTAAGGTCTTCATAATGAACAATTTCAGAGTATATTATAATTAAGAAGTTACATGTTAATAATAAAACTATATCACCTCTAAAAAGATTACCAGTAGTTAACAATACCACTAAAAATTAATAATTTAGTATCCAAAGAAACAAAAAAACATGTTCATCTAAATAGAAGTGCTATACTTGAAAAAAAGGAGAAAAATATGGAAACAGAAAAAATAAGAACAATTGATACCATTCAAAAATACATATTTGGTCTACCAATACTAAATTATAAAGAAGTAGAAAAGCAAATATTATATAACTATAGCAATATCATAGAAAGAATAGAAAAAGAAAAAATAAACTATCAAGGACAAACAGAAATAGTAATATCAATTTTAGTTACGGAACAATATGTAAAGCAGACTTATGATGAACTGACATATAACATAATAAATAACTATGCTGTTAAATATTTTAAAAAGAAAATAGAAATGGCCATTCTTAGTGAAAAATTAACAACTATTAAAGAAGTATATATAAGATTTTGCCAAAGAAACAATTTGTCACCAGAATTACAAAACAAAATCATCAGTAGCATAGAAAAGATGGCTAATCAAAATTGTGAAACAGAATCGGAATTATATGGTGACTATGCTTTATCACCTAGAATAACCCCATCTATCGTAGCAAGTGGTTCGAAAATATATCACAAATAAATATTAAGAGTAGTAGCGATTACTATTCTTTTTTCGGTATAACAAAATTTTAAGTAAAAATCAAAAAAATACTAAACTTCTTCAAAAATGTGATATAATCAAATAAATGAAGCCAAAAAGGAGATAAAAATGAAAAAGTATAGTCCAAAATTAGTATACGATTACATACATGGAAATGATATTACTGCATATACCTTAGATGAACTTGAAAATGATCCGACCTTCATGTCGATGGTAATAATAATGTCCAAAGATAAAAACTTTTATCAATTTGCTGAAGATCAAGTAAAACAAAATAGTATCTTTGTCAAAGCAATAATAAGAACTTTTCCGTCAAATCAAAAGTTTATCATTTCAGTAGCGGATAATTATCTATGTTCTAATGATGTTGAATCAAAGAAAATAGAAGTATTAATTCTTCTATGTAGCGCCATAAAAGATAAACAATCAGAAGAATATATCAGGTATAGTCTGATATTAAAAACTAAATATCTAAAAGAAAAACTAAAACTAGTGGCCATTAAAGAGAAAACTTGCCAAGACCCAATCATTAAGCAAGAACTAGGAGAAGGGTATATACTTTTATACGACAAATTTAATCACAATAAAATTATTTTAGATTACTATACCACTGAAATGATAAAAGATATTTTTTCAGAAAAGTATTTAGAAGAGGCTGTTCATACTGATTTTAATAAACCAAGCAATTTATCAGATATTGAATTAAGAACTTATCTAATAAATCTATTATCGAGAAAAGATCAAGCTTTAGCATCTTATGTCAGTGCTAATCCTAATTTACTAGAAGGCACTATAAAGACTATTGTCAAAATCAAGAACAATTGGACAAAGTATATCGATGATAAAGAACGAAAACTATATAATAGTGTTTATGAAACTATTCATACCTATCTAAATTATGAGGAGCCAGAAAGTGGTACTTTATTTAGTGAAGAAGAAATGTTATATTTACTAGGAGAAGAATTAAAAATTATAGATATCATAAAGAAATACGATAAATTAGATGAAGAATATTACATGGGAATAAAGGAAGAGATAAAAGAACATCCTAAAGAAGATTATACTTTTATAGAGCAAAAACATTATAAAAAACTAAAACAAAAAGTACAAAAAGCCTTAGAAGGAGTTTCCATCTATGATGCTTACACATTAAAAGAACCATCTTTTAATAGTAGAATTATTCCCTTTACCAGTGGACACTCCCAAGATAATATGGAAAGTACAAATGAGTTACCGACACCAAAGGGAAGATAGAAACCAGTTACCAGTAGGAGAAGATATAATCATATCTTTTCCTTTTTGCCATTTCAGCCTTACTATGTAAGTCTTCCATGGTATGATAGAGCCAAAATATTGTCTCTATCATCGAATGAGTAAGCCTCCAAAAAGAGTCTTTCTCATTATTTTTTTCTTCAACCTAAGAGGAAATACCTCCTCGAAAAATGTTTTTCCCCAGAACCTGTGGATAACTTCAAAAAAATCATACAAAAATGTCAAAAAACATCAAAAAAACTGTTGACATACCTATCAAATACATAGTATAATTATTGCGAAATTAAGGCCTACCAAATTAATGCATTTTTTAAAAAATATAAAAAAGCATTAACTGATTTGATAAAAAATAAATAGATTTAAGAATGGGCAAAATCTGCAAAAAAGGAGGTTATCACTAGAGTAACAACACATCACGCTCTAGTTAAAAGAGTCAGTTATTTACTATATATTAATTAATTAATTCAAAATACATTCATTATAAAAAAACTATCCATAATAATTAAAAATAAAAAAATGTGAAATTATCAGAGAAAACAAACTATCTATCAACTTATAAATAAAAATAACTGACTAAAAAACATATACTTTTTCTCATTTTGTATATTTTAATCCTATTCAAGAATAGAAATTACAAAATAAATCCTGTTTTCTATATAAAAAAGTTTGTTTTCTTTTGATTAAAATTATTTATTAAGATTCATTTTCTATCGTTGCTGCACGGCAACGAACCCCTTTATACTTTTTAGATAAAAATTACAGCACAAAAAACATGTAATACATTGTTACTCCTTATGTATTTATTACAACAAAATAAAAATATTTTTAATCATTTATACATAGAAAAAAATAACTATTATCATTTGATAGTAGTTATTTTCTTTATACTATACATTATACAATTTTATTATTTTCTTCAGTAGAAGACTCTTCACTATCGGATTTAATTCCCATCACAATAGGTAAGATAATAGGAACTCTACCAGTCTTATCAGAAAGCATAGGAATAAGCCCATTAATAATCTCTGACTTCATGTCATTAAAATTAAATACTTTCTTCTTAAGTTCCTTATTAATAATAATCTCAGCACTATGTTGAATCTCTTTAATCAAATCAGTATTCTCATTAACCAATATATAACCTCTAGTAGTAATCGCAGGACTACTCATCAAGATTTTATTTTGTATATCAATGTTAGCAATAATAACCAAAATACCATTTGTACTCATAAGGATTCTGTCCTTTATAACAGCGGATCCAACATCACCGATTCTTGAACCATCAACATAAACTTCGCCAGCCTGTACCTTACCATCTCTATGAAGATTACCCTTTTCAAGAGCGAGAACATCACCATTTTCCAAAACAAAAGTGTTTCTTCTTGGAACATCACACATAACACCCAAGTCCGTATGTTTTTTAAGCATTCTAAACTCACCATGATAAGGAACAAAATATTTAGGCTTAAATAATCTAATCATAAGTTTAAGTTCATCTTGGTTAGCGTGACCTGAAGAGTGAATCTCACTCATAGCATTAGTAAATACCCTAACACCTTTTTTGTATAGTTTATTAATAGTCTTTGAAACCGATGCTGTATTACCTGGAATTGGAGAACTAGAAAATACCACAATATCATTAGGCATTAAACTAATCTGTCTGTGAGTACCCGCAGCAATTCTAGATAAAGCCGCTAGTGGTTCACCCTGACTACCAGTACATAGAAGGCATACCTCACCAGGTTTCAAATGATTAGCCTCTTCAGCAGTAATAATAATACTCTTATCTTCAAAGTATCCACACTTAAGAGCAATATCAACCATATTTTCCATACTTCTACCAAATAAAGCAATCTTTCTATTGTTCTTCTTACAAGTTTCAATAATATGTTTAATTCTATAAACATTCGAAGCAAAAGTTGCTAAAATAATTCTATTACTAGTATAAGTAGCAAAAATCTCTTTAAGATTCTCATCAACAACACTCTCACTAAGAGAAGTACCAGGACTCATCGCATTAGTAGAGTCACTCATAAGTACTGAAACGCCTTTCTCACCAATTCTAGCCATTTTATGTAAATTAGCCATAGGACCAATAGGAGTCATATCAAACTTAAAGTCACCAGTCATAACAATAACCCCATCAGGAGTATCAATAGCAAGACCATGTGAATCAGGAATAGAGTGAGTAGTTCTAAAAAATTCAATATTAAAATATTTAGTCTTAATTACAGTGTCTTCGTCATAAATAACCATATCTTTATAGACGATACTTCTCTCCTCTAATTTCTTATCAATAAGTTCCTTAGCGTTACTAGGAGCATAAATCTTTGGAATAGTAACCGATTGTAAAAGAAACGGAATACTACCAATATGATCCTCATGTCCATGAGTAATAATAAGAGCCTTAATCTTACTTTCATTTTCCTTTAAAAAAGTATAATCCTGTATTACGTAATCAATACCAAGTAAATCATCATCAGGAAACATAACACCGGAATCAACAATAATAATTTCATCATCATGCATAACAACATACATGTTTTTACCAACTTCCCCCATACCTCCTAGGGGAATAATCTTTGTATTCATTTAATTTCTCCTTTCATAAATATTTTCTCGTTAAAAAATAAAAATTAAAATATTGAATTTAAAGAATAACCACTGCCTAATAATTATACAATAAAAACGCCAAAAAAGCAAATGATTTTTTTCATCTTGACAAAAGACGTGTGAACCAATAGTTTCCCACTCCCGTTTGAAGCCTCGGGTCTTCAAAGTGAAATATGGAGCCTAAGGTCTCCATATTTGAAAACCAGCAATAAAAAACAAAAAAATACCTTGTATTTACAGTAAACCTGTGCTATAATATAACTGTCTTGAAGAAAGAGTGGCATAAAAATCCACTCTTTTATATATATTAATTAGGAGGAAAAGATGAAAATAGAAGAAAAAATAAGAAAAATGCTTGAAGAACCAGTCGCAGAAGCCGGAGTAATGATAGATAGCATTACTTTAGAAAAAGAAGACAATAATCTATATTTAAGAATAGTAATAGATCGTGATGAAATCATAGATATAGATAAATGTGTCGAAGTAACAAATATTATAAATCCAATACTAGATAGAGAGGATCCAATAAAAGAATCGTATACATTAGATGTATCGACAAAAGAGAAGGGAAGATAGAAATGAATAGTAAACAAATGAAAGAATTCATGAAAGCACTAGATGCAATCGTTGAAGAAAAGAAAATTGACAAGCAAATAGTAGTTGATGCCATGGAACAGGCTGTAGCAGCAGCTTACAAAAAAAATGAAGGTTTAACCAATGTTATGGCCAAAGTTGACACAGTAACTGGAGATATTAAAGTATACTCATATAAAACAGTAGTAGAAACAGTAGAAAATCCAGAATTAGAAGTGTCACTAGAAGATGCTTCAAAAGAAATTGAAGGAATCGAATTAGGAGAAACAATAATCGAAAAAGAACTACCACTTAAAGACTTTGGTAGAGTAGCATCACAAACAGCAAAACAAATCGTCGTACAAAGAGTTAAAGAAGCTGAAAAGCAAAGTATATCAGAAGAGTTCCAAGATAAAGATGGTGAATTAATGGTTGGAACACTATCAAGGGAAGACCAAAAAAATTACTTTGTTGATTTAGGAAGAGCAAGTGGTATCTTACCAAAAGACCAAATAATACCAGGAGAAAAATTAGTAATGGGTTCTTCTGTCAAAGTATATGTATCAAAACTAGAAACTGGCCCAAAAGGACCATTCATAATGCTTTCTAGAAGTCACTATGGATTTGTAAAAAGATTATTAGAAATAGAAATACCAGAATTATCAGATGGCACAGTAATGTTATATTCAGTAGCTAGAGAAGCTGGAAGTAGAACTAAAATAGCCGTTTATACTGAATACAATAATGTTGATCCAATAGGAGCCGTAATTGGAGAAAAGGGTAGAAGAATAGGAGCAGTCCTAAAAGAACTAAATGGAGAAAAAATTGATGTCGTATTATATGATAAAGATCCTGTTAAGTTTATTGCTAACGCCCTAAGCCCTGCTAAAGATTTAAAAGTAACTATTAAAGACGAAAATAAGAAAGAGGCTCTTGCTCTAGCCAATGACAGTAACCTTTCCTTAGCAATTGGAAGAAAAGGTCAAAATGTTAAATTAGCATCTCGCCTTACTCACTACAAGATAGAAGTAAAATCAGAATCAGCAGTCCAAGAAGAAACAGTAAGTGAGGAGTAATATGAAGAAAATATCGCTTCGTAGATGTGTTGTAACTAAAGAACAACTACCTAAGTCTGATTTACTTCGTATTGTAAAAAATAAAGAAGGACAAGTATTTCCTGATATAACCGGAAAAGCTAATGGTCGTGGGGCCTACATTAAAAAAGATTTAAATACATTAAAAATAGCTAAAGATAAAAAAATATTAGAAAGAGCTTTAGAGACTAAAATAAATGATGAAGTATATGAAGAGATTGAAAAAATAATAAAATAGGAGGTGATACATATGATGAATGTATCCGAATATGCAAGTGATGTTGGTAAGACGGTATCTGAAATATTAAAATTATGTCAAAGATTAAATATCGAAGTATCAAATGACGAAGATATGTTATCAGATGATGACATAATAATGTTAGATAACGAAATAGCAAATAGTGATGAAGAGTTAGAAGAAGCAGAAGAAATCGAAGAAATTATGGAGGATTTTGCTGACTCTTATGAAGAAGAACTAGAGGAAATAACATCACCAGTTCATACTCAAAGAAAAGAAAAAAAAGTTCCTAATAAGAAAGAAAATAACAAAAATGACTTCAAAGAAAAAAGAAAAGAGATGTACAAACATAAAGAAAAATTACAAGAAAATACTGCATCAAATGATGAAGATATAATAGCTTATAAAGATAATATGACAGTAGCAGAATTAGCTTCTAGTCTAAATGTACCTGCAGCATCTCTAATAAAAAAACTAATGGGATTAGGAATGATGATAAATATCAATGCATCCCTTGATTTTGATACTGCTGAAATTTTAGTAGCTGATTATAATAAAACACTAAAAAAAGAAAGTACATTAGACGAAACAAATTTTGAAGAATTAGAAATAATCGATAAAGAAGAAGATTTACAAGAAAGACCACCAGTAGTAACAATAATGGGTCATGTTGATCATGGAAAAACAACTCTTTTAGACACTATAAGAAAAACTAATGTTGCAGGTGGTGAAGCCGGAGGAATCACTCAAGCAATTGGAGCCTATCAAATAGAGTATAATGGTAAAAAAATAACCTTTATAGATACACCAGGTCATGCTGCATTTACTGAAATGCGTGCAAGAGGAGCCTCAATTACTGACATTGTAATTATTATTGTGGCCGCTGATGATGGTGTAATGCCTCAGACAAAAGAAGCAATTGATCATGCTAAAGCAGCAGGAGTACCAATCATAGTAGCAGTAAATAAAATCGATAAACCAACAGCTAATGTTGAAAGAGTATTAACTGAAATGTCAGCAAATGGCTTGCAACCAGAAGCCTGGGGTGGCGATATTATGTTTGTTAATCTATCGGCAGTAACTGGTGAGGGAATAGAAGATCTTTTGGAGAGAATACTATTACTTAGTGAAGTTAGTGAATTAAAGGCTAATCCCAACCGTTATGCTATGGGAACTGTTATTGAATCAAAATTAGATAAATCAAGTGGTGTTGTAACTAACTTACTTATTCAGAATGGAACATTAAGACTAGGAGATCCAATCGTTGTTGGTACCATATCTGGCCGTGTAAGAACTCTAAAAAACGATAAGGGTGAAAACTTAGTAGAAGCTCTTCCATCAATGCCAGTATCAATTACAGGATTACCAGAAAGTCCAGCCGCTGGAGATAAATTTATGGCTTTTGAAAGTGAAAAGAAAGCCAAAAAAGTAGCAGAACAAAGACAAGAAATTGAAAAAGAAAAAAGAAATAAACCAAAAACTGCCATCTCTCTAACTGATTTATTTAATAGAGCCGAACAAGGTGAAAAAGAAATTAACATTATTCTAAAGGCTGATGTTAAAGGTAGTGAAGAAGCAGTCAAGAACTCTCTATTAAAATTGGATGTTGAAGGAATAAAAATCAATGTTATCAGAAGTGGAATAGGAGCTATATCAGAAAGCGATGTTTCATTAGCAGCAGCTTCCAATGCTATCATAATTGGTTTCAATATAAGACCAGATCATAAAATAACTGAAGTAGCTAAAGATAAAGGTATCGATATTAGACTATATGATATCATATATAAAGTAGTCGAAGAAATGGAAGCAGCTTTAAGAGGAAAACTTGAACCAGAGTATGAAGAAGTTGTATTAGGAGAAGCTGAAGTAAGAAAGATATTTAAATTCTCTAAAGTAGGTACTATTGCTGGATCTTATGTAACATCAGGAGTAATTAAAAGAGGCAGTAAAGCAAGAATAATAAGAGATGGTGTAGTAGTAATAGATAGCACTATAGCAAGTTTAGCGAGAGAAAAAGATCAAGCTAAGGAAGTAAAACAAGGACTAGAGTGTGGAATAACTATTGAAAATTTTAATGATATCAAAGAAAAAGATATTATTGAAGCATATGAATTAAAGGAAGTAGTGAGGTAATTTATGGCGATAGAACCAACCAGTGAAAAAATAAGTGGCAATAGGCCAACATTAACTAGAAATGAAATATCTGTACATAAGACATCGATAATACTAACCCAAGAAAGACAAAAAGATGATGCCATAACTAGATATGGAGAAAAAGGAACAGCTAGATTTATCAATGATGGAGCAGAAGATCGTCTATCTGCTATTCCTTACCAAGAAAGCACATTAGAAAAACATAAAAACCAAAAAGGTGTAAGAGTAGTAACAGAAGGTGACATCAAATCATATCAATATGGTTACTATACTAGAAGTATGGAAAAATTAGTAAATATTATCAAGCATCCTGAAATACGACCTGATTTAGATATCGAGGCAATCGGTTACAATGATGCTCAAGATGTAAATATAAAAATGGAACTATTACCTGAAGAAGTTAAAAATTGCAAGGCATACTTATTAGGATACAAAAAAGGCCTAGAAGGTCAAAATAAAACAAGATAGGAATGATAATAATGCATGGAAAAAATGAACGTTTAAATAATATGAGATCAGATAAAGTTGCTAAAGCTATACTAGCATATCAAACAGACAGAGTAGTATCAGAGACTCACAAGGAAGAAAATTACAAAAGAAATAGAGCTAAATATGGTACAAGCCCAGAGCAAATGCAAAAAGGAAATAAAGATCGATTATTAGGATTATCACTAGAAAGAGATGATCGTTACGATATTACTGGAATCAGAACAGAAGGAGAATTAACTTCTTACCAAAGAGGATACATTGAATTATCAAATAGAATGTTACAAGTTGGTATAATATCAGAAAAATATACCCAAGATTCTCTAACTAGAATAGGTTACAATGATGCCAAAGATGAACATATTGTCTTTGAAGAGTTACCAGTTCAAGTAAGAGAAAATATATATTATTTAGAAGGATATAGACAAGGGTTAGAAGAATTACAAAAGAATACAAAACATAGATAGAGGTGTGATATGAAAAATAAATATGAAAAATATAGAACTAGAGATCTTGTAAATGATATGAATTTTGACAAAAGAATTGAAAAATTATATGAACATAAAAACAGGTTAAAAAAACCAGCACCAGGAGAACTAACATATAAAGATGAACTTGAGTCAGCAGGCCGTTTATCATATTTTACCGAAGTGTTCGAAGGTGTTCCACTTGCAGAACAACAAATAGAAATTAATGGCTTTGCCAACCCTAAAAAAGCATATTTCTTTAATAAAGGTCGTGAAATTGCCGAAAGATTAGTAAAAAATAATGTAGCAACAATGGAAAATTATGCAGATTTTTGCAAAGTAGAAACTGGCATTTATAGAAATGGGAGATAATTATGAGTGTAAAATTAGATAGATTAGGACACATCTTTACTGAAGCCATATCAAAAATAATAAATGAAGAAGTAAAAGATGATGATATCAAATTTGTAACCATAACCGCAGTTGATATAACAAATGACTTATCTTATGCTAAAGTATATTTTACTAATCTAATAGACACTGATAGAGAAAAAGTAACTAAAGCATTAAATAGAGCAAGTTCCTTTATTCGTGGTAAACTATTTGATGAAGTAGAAATAAGAAAAATGCCTGAGTTAACATTTGTTTATGACGAATCAATTGAATATGGTAACAAGATAGAAAAGATAATTGATGAAATAAATAAGGAGGAGTAAGTATGAACAATATTATTGACAAAGTATTAACAAGCAATAATATTGTTTTACTTTGTCATAATAATCCTGATGGTGATGCTATTGGTAGTACATTAGCCATGTATCATACCTTAAAGAAATTAGATAAAGAAGTGGATATAGTAATTAAAGAGCCTCCTAAAAGATTTAACTTTCTAGAAGGTTTTCAAGATATTAAAGAAGAAAGCAGTAAAGATTATGATACCGCTATTATATTAGATACAGCTAACATAGATAGAGTAAATGATCCAAGTGATATCTTAAATAGAGTAAAGAGAAAATATGTAATTGACCATCATATCAGTAATACTAAATATGGAGATGAAAATCTAGTTAAAGAGCGACCAGCCTGCTGTCAGATAGTATATGAAATAATAAAAGAAATAAATATCGAGATAACCAAAGAACTAGGAGAATCCCTAATGACTGGCTTACTTACTGATACAGGTGGTTTCTCTCATCAAGATGTTTTACCAAGTACTTTTGCCATGGCTGAAGACTTAAGTAAAATAGTAAATATATCTCTTCTTTATGATAAAGCCTTAAGAACAATAACTATAAATCAGTTTAATATTAAAAAGATAGCCCTAGATAATTTAGAGTTTTATTATAATGGAAAAGTAGCTATATCATATATAACAGAAGAAGATATGATAAATACTGGAGTAGACCAAAATGACTGTGGTATTCTAGTAAATATCCCTCTAGAAATAGAAGGAATAGAAGTATCAATATTCTTAAGAAAGTATAAAGAAGAAATAAGAGTATCACTTCGCAGTAAACATATTAATGTAAATGAAATAGTAAAAGCGTTTGGTGGCGGAGGTCATATCAATGCTGCCGGTGTAACAGTAAAGATGCCTTATGAAGAAATAAAAAAACAAGTACTAGAGGAAGTAGGTAAGAGTATCAATGAATGGAGTATTAGTAGTAAATAAACCAAAAGATTATACAAGTAGAGATATCGTAAATATCATATCTAAAAAGTTTAATACCAAAAAAGTAGGTCATACTGGGACCTTAGACCCCTTAGCAGAAGGTGTTCTAATAGTACCAATAGGAAAAGCCTTAAAAGTAGCAGAACTACTAACATCAGAAACCAAAGAATATGTAGCAGAAGTCATACTAGGTTATGAAACAGATATGTTAGATATAACAGGAACAGAAATAAAAAGAAATATTCCCAAAGTAACTAAAGAAGATATCGAGAAAACACTAAAAAAATATACTACCAAATATCTTCAAGAAGTACCCATGTATTCAGCAGTCAAAGTAGGAGGGAAAAAACTCTATGAATATGCTAGGAATAATATACCAGTAACTCCACCTAGTAAAGAAGTAGAAATATACTCCTTAGATTTACTAGAAGACCCCAAGTATCTAACTAATACTATTGAGTTCAAAATAAAATGTAAAGTGAGCAAAGGAACATATATAAGAAGTCTAATTAGAGATATAGCCTATGATTTAAATACCTATGGAACAATGAAAAGCCTAGTACGAACAAAGCAAGGAATCTTTTCCCTAGAAGACTCCTATACACTAGAAGATATTCAAAATGATAACTATAAATTACTTACCATAAGAGAGGTACTGCCAAATATTCCCGTAACAATAATAGAGGGAGATACCCTAAAGAAAGTACAAAATGGTATGTCTCTTCCTATCTTTTTCAATTCAGAATTATCTCTATTAATAGATAAAAAAGGAAGAGAAATAGCTATCTATAAAAAAGAAGGAAATATGGATAAACCATATAAAATGATTGAGGTAAACAATGAATAAAATAAGAGTAATGAATGAACTACTATCCAATAAAATAGCAGCAGGAGAAGTAGTAGAAAAAGTCGTATCAATAGTAAAAGAATTAGTAGAAAACTCCGTTGATGCCAAAGCAACAAATATTAAAATAGATTTAAAAGAAGCCGGTATCCGTGAAATTATCGTAACAGATAATGGTATCGGTATGAATAGAGAAGACGCCCCATTAGCCTTTCAAAGACATGCAACTAGTAAATTATATACCGATGATGACTTATGGAATATATCTTCCCTAGGTTTTAGAGGAGAGGCTCTTCCCTCAATTGCCGCTGTATCCGATGTCATATTAAAAACATGTGATGGAGAAGTAGGAACAATGGTTCACATCAAAGGAGGTAAAATAGAGAAAGTAACAAATTCTGAAGCAAGAATAGGTACTCAAATAACCGTAACTAGTATGTTCTATAATACCCCTGCCAGACTAAAGCACCTAAGAAGTCCTTATGCCGAACTAGCAAATGTTGTCGAATATGTCAATAAAATGGCCTTATCGTATCCAAGCATCAAGTTTAGACTAACTAATGACGATAAAGAAATCCTAAATACCGATGGTAGCGGTAATCAATTAAAAGTAATAAAATCAATCTATGGCTTGGATGTTGCTAAAAGAATGCTAGAGATAAAAAATGCCAATGATGACTATGAACTAGCAGGTTATATATCCCTACCAGAAGTAACAAGAGCAAATAGAAATCACATGACTATTCTTGTTAATAATAGAGTAATCAAAAATCAATATCTAAATAAAATAATTAATGATGCCTATTCTTCATTCAAAGAAGACACTCGTTATCCAATTGTTGTTATAAATATAAATGCCGATCCATCCCTAATCGATGTCAATATTCATCCATCCAAACAAGATATCAAGTTTAGTAATTTTGAAGATTTAAAAGTCCTAATCGAAGATACCATAACAAGTACTATCAAGAAGAAAATACTAATACCAAAGATAGAGACTAAAGAAGAAGGACCTGAAATAACATATAAAAATTTAACCTTGAATCTAGATAGAAATAACATAGCACCAAAAGAAGAAGAAAAAATATATCCAGATGAAAATAAAGAAAGATTAAATAATCTAGTTAACTTCATTGAAGAACCAAATAATGAGTATGATACTGAAGAAGAAAAAGAAGACTATGCCGAAGAAATAGTACATGATAAATTACCAGAGTTATATCCAATAGGACTAGCCTTAGGAACCTATATCGTTTGTGAAAATGAAAAAGGAATCTATCTAATTGACCAGCATGCTGCTGAAGAAAGAGTAAACTATGAACGAAATTATTACTTATTATCACATCCTAATAATGATACCATCTCTCCATTAGTTCCGATAGTGGTAACATTACCCAATAATGAATATATCAAAATAAAAGAAAATCTAAATATAATGGAAGAATTAAATTTTGAAATAGAAGAGTTTGGTATTAATTCCTTTAGAGTAATATCTCATCCAACCTGGGTACCAAAAGGAAGAGAAGAAGAGATAGTAAGAAGAATATTTGAAGAAATACTATCTAAAGGTAAAGACTTTACACTAGGAAAGTTTAGAGATAACCTAGCCAAGTTAGTAAGTTGTAAAATGAGTGTCAAGGCTAATACTAGAATAACCAAAGAGGCCCAAGAAGAAATTATAAACAAATTAAGAAAGTGTAATAATCCCTATAATTGTCCTCATGGTAGACCAACGATAATTCATTTTACCATATATGAAATAGAAAAAATGTTTAAAAGAAGTGTTTAAAGTACTTCAGAGCCTAAGGTCTCTTTCGTGTTATAGAAAGCCTAAGGTCTTTCTATAATAATTTAGAGCCTTAATAATAAGTCTCTAAATTAAAAATATGTTTGACATACACCATAGATTATGCTATTATAAGTGGCAAGTGGGGTGATATTATGTCATATGAAACAGATGTAATGAGAAATTTAACATTAGCCTTAAGAGAAAACAACAAAAATATCGAAGTACTAAAATATTTATCCTTAGAATTAAGAAGAGCTAATGAATTAAAAGAAATAGAACTAGGCTTAAGAAAAGTAGAAGATTATTCATTTAATCAAAGCAATCAAAAGAAGAAGACAAAATAAACATCTTCTTTTCTTTAAAAAGGAGGACAATATGAATAAAATAATTGTCATAACAGGACCAACAGCAGTAGGAAAAACAAAATTAAGTATTGAACTAGCCAAAAAATATGATGGTGAAATAATAAATGCCGATGCCGTTCAAGTATATAAAGGATTAGATATAGGTAGTGCTAAAATAACTGAAGAAGAAAAAGAAGGTATTCCTCATCATTTATTAGATTTTAAAGAAGTAACTGAAGACTATACCATTTATCACTATCAAAAAGATTGCCGAGAAAAAATAAAAGAAATTCAAAGCAGAAATAAAACACCCATTCTAGTAGGAGGAACAGGCCTTTATATAAAAGCAGCCCTATATGATTACAAATTATCTGAAGAAAAAAATAGTAGTACTTATGACAACTTAACTAATGAAGAACTATATGAAGAATTAAAAAAACTAGATAAAGATATCATAATAGATAAAGATAATCGTCGTAGATTAATAAGAGCTATCAATTATTATAAAGAAAATAATGAATCAATAAGTAAAAATAAAACAAATAAATTATTATATGATGTAATCTTTATTGGACTTACTACAGATAGACAAGTACTATATGATAAAATAAATAAAAGAGTAGATGAAATGATAAATCAAGGACTACTCGAAGAAGTAAAATCCTTCTACGACAAAGGTATAAAAACAAAACCATTACTAAATGCTATTGGCTATCGTGAAATCTATAATTATTTAGATGGTAATTGTACTAAAGAAGAAGCAATTGAAAAAATAAAACAAAACTCTAGACACTATGCCAAAAGACAATATACCTTCTTTAACCATCAATTACCAGTAGTTTGGTTTGAAACAGATTATAATAATTTTAATAATACCATAAAAAAAGTAGAAAGTTATATCGAAAATAACTAACTACTTTTATTCTTTTTTATTTAAGAAAGATTTAAGTTCATCTGGTGATTTACCATTAATAATAATATCATACGTAAGGTCAATAATCGGCATCTTAATCTTCTTATTCCTAATTAATTTTCTAATAGACATAAGAGTATATAATCCCTCGATAGTGGTACTTTCAATATACTTATCAATTTCTTCTTTACTTTTACCTTCACCAATAATTTTACCAAGAGTATAATTTCTACTTTTAACCGAGGTACAAGTAAGAAGAAGGTCTCCAAAACCAGCAAAAGAAAGAATCGTTTTCTTACTACCACCGAGAGCCTTAATCAAGTCCTTAATATCATGTAGAGATTCTGTAATAAACATACTACTAGTAGAAATAGGGTATCCCATTCCATCAAGTATTCCAGCACTAATCGCAATAACATTTTTAATAGCACCACATATTTCAGTACCAATAACATCTCTAGTATGTCTTAACTTAACATAGTCATTTTTCATACCTTTAATAACTACATCCTTAGCATAATTACTTTTAGTAGCAAGAGTAAGTCCAATAGGTACTTTATACACAATATCAACGGCAAAAGTACCCCCAGAAATAATAGCAATATTACTAGTCTTAATATTATCCCTAATAACATCATATAAAAATCTACAAGTATGTTGTTCAATACCCTTAGAGGCAATACAAATAACCTGTTTACTATTATAATATTTTTTTAATTCTTTACTAGTACCATCTAAAAACTTAGCAGGAATAGCAATCATAATAAGATTAGCATTGTCAACAACTTCTTTCATATCGGTACTAATAACAATATCTTTAGGTATCACAAAATCTACCTTGTCACTCTTACCATTTTTAAGTAACATCTTTTTTTCATCTTCACTATTAGTCCACATTTTAATTTTACATTTATTATCATAAAAAATACTAGCAAGTGCCATACCATAAGCACCAGTACCAATTATAGCAACATTCATTTAATTATCATCCTTTCATTAATCTTAACATCAAAGTATCCACTGGGAGTTTCAAATACCTTAGTAACACCCTTTTTAGGTAGTATAACTTTGTTTCTAGATAAATCCTTGTAAAAGAATAAAACTCTATTATATTTATCACACATGATAACATCAATATTCTCTTTCATAAAAAAAGTATGAATACTATTACATCTATCAAATAAAAGGGCCTTATCAATATTTTTAGTAAACATAAATCCCTTTAATCTAGAAAAAAAGGCTTTACATTCATATAAATCAATATCTTTATTTTCATATATCAATTTCATTCTACCACCTATACCAATTATATATATAAATAGAAAAAATATCAAGTAATCTTGATAAAAATAGTCATTTATGATAATATATAGGTAGTGGAGGAAAGACTATGTTTAAAATGAATAAAAAGGGCTTTACCCTAATAGAATTAATAGCGGTAATAGTAGTATTATCACTTATTTTAGTAATAGCAGTACCCAATCTTATGGAAACCTATAAGCAAAGTAAACTAAAAAGTGAGGATATGTTTATAAAACAATTAACTAAAACAATAGAAAGTTATGTTTCACTAGAAGCAAGTTCTTTTACTTATGGAGAGCCTTTTTCCGCAAACAAAACATTAACTAAAAAAGTATATAATAGAGATACTCAAAAATACGAAGAACAAGAAACAACTTTACCAGTCACTGTATATAAATCTAGTACTAATGTATCTATCCAAAATATTATAAATAGTGGACTAATCAAAGAGAATGATTACATAAATCCAGGTAATAAAGGAACACCTTGTAATCGTGGTAACATAGTTGAAGTCTATCGTGATTCTGATTATGTCTATTGCTTTAGAATAAGAAAAGAAGATATGAGCTGTTTAACTGAAGAATATAAAACATCAGAAACATTAAAAAATACAGACTATGTCATAAATACATGTATCTGGAAACAATAAGGAGAATAACATGATAAAAATAATAATACTATCATTAATATGTTTAATTATTGATCAAATAACAAAAATATTAGTAATAAAACTTATTCCATTATCAGATAGTGTTGAAATAATAAAAAATTTTTTCTATATAATTCCTACAAATAACACTGGAGCAGCTTTTAGTATATTAATAGGTCAAAGAATATTTTTGATATTAATAACCATAGCTATTCTAGCCTTTCTAATACAATATATAAAGAAAAATAAAATAGAAAGAAAGATTGATATCATATCATTTTCTTTTATAATAGGGGGTTCCCTTGGTAATTTAATTGACAGAATAATAAGAGGATCAGTTATAGATTTTATATCATTAAAATTTGGAAACTATAACTTCCCCATATTCAATATTGCAGATACTCTAATTGTTGTAGGAGTAATTCTCTTATTAATAGGAGTCAAAGGAGGTAATAAACATGATAATAGATGAAAATAATATTGGACAAAGAATAGATAAATATTTAACTGATAATACTGAATACACTAGAAGTAAAATACAAAAAATGATTGATAATGGAAATATCTTAGTCAACGATAAAGAAGTAAAATCAAGTTACATCTTAAAAGAAAATGATAACATAGAAATAAATGAGTATATAGAAGAAACAGATATTATTCCAGAAAATATACCACTAGACATCTATTATGAAGATGAAGATTTAATTGTTGTAAATAAACCAAGTGGTATGGTAGTTCATCCTGCCCCTGGTAATTATACAGGAACACTGGTAAATGCTTTAATGTATCATACTAACAATTTAAGTACTATAAATACAAGTATTAGACCAGGAATAGTTCATCGAATAGATGCTGATACATCAGGTTTATTATTAGTAGCTAAAAATGATACTGCCCATAATCTACTAGCGGATGCTATTGCTAAAAAAGAAGTAGTACGAGAGTACATTGCCTTAGTAGAAGGTATAATTCTTGAAGATACCGCTACTATTGATGCTCCAATTGGTAGAGATAAAAATAATCGTAAGAAGATGGCTGTAACAAGTGAAAATTCCAAAGATGCTATAACTCATATTAGAGTATTAGAAAGATATAATAGTGCTACTCTAATAAGATGTAAGTTAGAAACCGGTAGAACTCACCAAATAAGAGTACATCTAAATTATATTGGTCATCCAGTTGTAAATGACCCTGTCTATGGTTACAAAAAATTAATAGATAAAGATTTTGGACAAATGCTTCATGCTGAGAAACTAGGCTTTGTTCATCCAAGAACAAAAGAATACATGGAGTTTACTGCTCCAGTACCAGAAAGATTTAAAGAAATATTAGAAATATATAAACAAAAATAACAAAGTGAATAAAAATCTCTCGAAATATTCATAATGAATATGAAAGGAGATTTTTTAATATGTCACGCCATAAAGTAGAAATAACTGGTGTGAATACTGCGAATATAAAAGTATTAACAAACGAAGAGATGCTAGAATTATTTAAAAAAATGAAAGAAGGAGACCCCTTTGCAAGAGAAGATCTAATAAATGGTAACTTAAAACTAGTTCTTAGTATTTTAAGAAAATTTTCTGGTAAAGTTGATAATCTTGATGATTTATTTCAAGTAGGCTGTCTAGGCCTTGTTAAGGCCATCGATAATTTCGATACTAGTTATGATGTAAGATTATCAACGTATGCTTGTCCTATGATAGAAGGAGAAATAAAAAGATACTTAAGAGATAATAATACACTTCGAATATCTAGAAGTATAAAAGATTTAGCCTATAAAACATTAAAACTAAAAGAAGAACTATCAGTTGGAGGAAAAGAACCCTCTAATAAAGAAGTAGCGGACATTCTTAAAGTAACAGAGTATGATATATCTGTAGCCTTAGATTCCTTAAGAGAACCAGTAAGTATGTATGAACCAATCTATAATGATGGTGGCGACACAATTTATCTCTACGATCAAATAGCGGTCAAAGAGGATGAATATGGTCTAGAAAGTAGACTGGCTCTAGATAAAGCCATGAAGAATCTAAAAGCCAGGGAACTAAATATTCTAAAAGAACGCTTTATAATAGGTAAAACTCAAATGGAAATAGCGGAAGAATTAGGTATATCTCAAGCTCAAATATCACGAATAGAAAAAAATGCCATAAATAATATCAAAAAGAATATCAAATAAGCATATATTTAATTAGGTGATTAAAGTGAGATTATCAGACTTACAGACAAAAGAAATAATAAACATGACTACTGGTAAAAGATTAGGAATGATTATAGATGTAATCATAAATACTGAGGGTAATATCAAATCCCTTATCCTAGAAGAAAAAAGAATGAAAAGACTATCTAATCGTGAAGAATATGAATTAGATTGGAAGCAAATAGCCAAAATAGGAGACGATATCATCCTAGTAAAAGATAAATATGCCGAGTAATACTTGTTAAAAATAAATATTTATATTATAATTAGTTTAGGTGATATATAATGAATAAAAAAGGATTTACATTAATAGAGTTACTAGCAGTAATAATATTAGTAGCTTTAATTGGCGTATTAGTAATGCCCACAGTAATTGATACCGCTAATCAAGCCAAGCAAAAATCCTATGATATATTAATAAATAACATTGTAACTTCAGCTAAAAATTATTATGAAGAATGTGAATATGGTAATTTATCAAATGAAAAATATGGAACATATGCCTGTAAAATAAATAATAACAGTATCACAATTACTTTAGGAACTCTAGCTAACACAGGTTTTTTATCAGTAAAGGATGTTAACTCAAGTAATAAAAAAGTAGTGTTAAACCCTAAAGATAATCATGATATGTCTAATTGTCAAATAACAATAACTAAAACAAAAAACGAAGTAACGGATGGAAATGGTATTAAGAATAATAAAGTGACTTATACCATAACAGCAATTACACAAAATAACTGTCCAACAACAGAAGAATATAAAAAATAAGAAGGAGAATAATTATGCAGTTAGTAGGAAACAAATGGGATGAAATATTAGAGGAAGAATATCAAAAAGATTACTTTAAAAAGATCGTATTATATATAAACAAAGCCTATAAAGAAAGACCAATTTTTCCACCAAAAAATTATATATTGAGGGCTTTATCATTAACTGACTACGATAATGTCAAAGTAGTTATATTAGGACAAGATCCATATCACGGAGTAGGAGAGGCCAATGGACTAGCCTTTGCGGTAAATAATGGAGTTAAGTTACCACCATCTCTAAAAAATATATATAAAGAATTAAATAGTGATTTAAATATTCCTATTTCCGATAAAGGAGACTTAACATGCTGGGCTAAAGAAGGAGTATTACTATTAAACTCCGTTTTAACTGTCGAAAAAGACAAACCGGCCTCTCATAAAAATCTTGGCTGGGAAAATTTTACTGATGCCATCATCAAGAAAGTAAACGAAAAAAATACCCCCGTTGTCTTTATTCTATGGGGCAACTTTGCCAGAAGTAAAAAAAGTCTTATAACTAACCCAAACCATCTTGTGTTGGAGGCCACTCATCCATCACCATTCTCATGTAATTATGGTTTCTTTGGCAGTAGACCCTTTTCTAAAACAAATACTTTTTTAAAGGAGCATGGCATAAAAGAAATCGATTTCACTGTAAAATAGTATAAAAGAGTAAAATATAGGTACCATATAATAGGTGATATAATGTACTATATAAACTCTTTTTTCTTATATTCATTATTAGGTTTTATTATTGAAAGTACTATCTTTAAAAATACCAAATTAAAACCAAGTGGTGTTTTAAATGGCCCTATAACATTAGTATATGGAGTAGGTGGGATAGTTCTTTTATTAACTAATAAATATATAATTGACAAAATCCATCTCTCTAAAATACCTAAAATAATAATATCATTTCTAATATATACCATTATTCTTTCTATAGTAGAATTCACTTGCGGTCATTTATGTCATCTAATATTTAATGTAGATATGTGGAACTATACCGATAAAAAATACCATATTGGTAAGTATGTTTGCCTCGAGTATATAGGAGTATGGGGTATATATGGCTTACTGACAACCTATATCATAAAACCATTTATTGATAAAATAATCAAATTAATACCTAAAGAGTTAACTTACATATTAATTTTTATTACATCATTAGACTTTATCATAACCATAATAACAAAATAAAAAAAGACTATAACTTAAAATCGTCATAATCATCATCATTCATATCTTTTCTATCAAAGAAAAGTTTTTCTTTATACTTACCAAAAATAGCAACAATATTACTAGGAAATTTCTTAAGTAAAGAATTATAAATAGAAATATTATCATTATAATATTGTGTAGAATTATCTATTTTAGTATCAATATCTTCAATTTGTTTGCAGATTTTTTTTAATTCATCATTATTCTCAAGACTAGAAAACTCATGCTTTAATCCATTAAGTTCGTTGGAGGCTCTAATTAAAACTCTATAAAGTTCAAAATTACCAATTTTTCTACTCCTAAGTTTAACTATTTCTCCAAATAATTCTCTATCATCTTTTATATCATTTTTAACTATTGGAATACATTTATTAATAAGATCATACTTATTTCTCAAATATCCATCAATCATACTCTCAACTTCGTTAATTCTAATAATATATTCCTGGAATCGATTGTAGATAGTAGCATAAAAAATAGCACATCCACAAATAAGTAGAATAATAATAAAAATAAAAATCATTACACCTTCCATAATTTCACATCCTAAATAAATTATAACAAAATAGTAACAATATTTCAATAACAAAAAATAGATAAAGAAAAAAATAATACAAAATCGTATTATTTATGTAAAGTCTTTAATAAAGTTAATAGACTCATCAAAAGTAACAAAGTCTAAATAAATCATTAAAATTAAATACCATTCTCCAGTTGAAGGATTAGAAACAATAATATGATCTCTACCGGATTGTTCAATTATACCTTCAAATACCCTGTCTTGCCATTCTTTAGAACCGGGTACAGTAATATGAAACTTAGCTTTCTTACCTCTATTTAATCTTAAAATATTCTCAATATAAGATTGTTCCGATGTTGTAGGAGTCACATTAGTTTGTGTCATTTCATAACTAGGGACACTTTGTTGATTTGGAATAGCACCATTATTAAGTGGTGTACCTGGAAATACAGGATTTTGATAGTAACCATTATTCATAATATCACCTCTCAATATAAATATATGAAGTAGCTTTTACACTATAACTAAAAAATATGTCAATTAATAATCCTTCCCCTTTACAAAGAAAAAAAATAAAATTATAATAAAAACGAAGGTGATAATAATGCAAATAAAAGTTGGAATATCGAATAGACATGTTCATTTAACTAAAGAAGATGTAGATATCCTATTTGGTAAAGACTATCAATTAACTCCAAGAAACTATTTATACCAACCAGGACAATTTGCTACTGAGGAAACAGTAACCTTAAAAACAGCCAAAAACATCAAAGAACATGTAAGAATAGTGGGCCCTGTTAGAAGCTACACTCAAGTAGAAGTACTAGAAGAAGATAAAGAATACTTTGGAAAAAATCCTCCTGTAAGAAATTCCAAAGATTTAGCAAAATCTGAAACGATGACTATTATTGGTCCTAAAGGTGAAATAACCAAACAAAATATATGTATAATTGCCAATAGACACATCCATATTAATACTAGAGATAAAAAAGGTTTTAAAGAAGATGATATCGTCACAGTTACTATAAATGGTGAACCGATAGATAATGTTCATATCAAAATAGATGATAACTTTAAAACAGAATTACATATCAATAAAGATGATGCCTTAAGACATAATATAACAAATGAAAGTGTGGCCATATTAAAGGAGGATTAACATGTTCTCACAAATAAAAAAAATAATTAAAACATCAAAAAAAGAAGTAACCCATAAGATAGTTACTTCTCTTTTTATTCAAGGACTAGCTCTAGTTATTCCAGTATTTTGGAGTAAAACAATAAATGAAGTAACCGATGGTAACTATAAAGTAGGGTATTACCTAATAATAATAACGCTACTATTATCATTATTCTACTACCTATGGTCATATCTAAATCAAAAAGTATGGTATACCTTGTATAATAAAATATATACTGATTATACAACCATCACTATTTCTGAAACTAAAAACATAAATAAAATAAATCTAGGAGAATATACCAATATATTAAATAATGACATAGATATAATATGTAACTTTCTTTGTAATCTCGTAACCAGAGTATTTCAAATAATAGAGTTTTTCATAATTTATGCCTATTTCATAAGTTTTAACTTTACCATTTTTATAATCACTATCACTATCTCGATTCTTATGGTCATAGTATATATAAAAGCCGGTAAAAGAGTTCAAAAATTAAATATTAAAAGAAAATCATCACTAGACAATAAAACAATAATGCTTCATAAATTATATTCTGCATTAGCGGACAAAAAAAGTACCATTACAAGTACAATGAATTTATTAAGTAAAGACAACAAAACATATTTAAGAGCCAACTATAAATATAATGTCGTAATACAAGGGATAATATATTTTGTATTAGGGGTGATTGAAGTATCAAGATATATAATAATACTATATTCTATCCATTTAGTAAGTATTGGAAATATCGAAATAGGAACAATACTATTAATATATAGTTATTATGACAAAATACTATCAAACTTTGAAGTACTAGGCACAATAACAGCAGACTACCAAAGTTTCACTGTATCACTAACAAGACTAAATAAAATAACTATGAAAGAAAACGTTGCAAACTAAAATTAACTATGATAAAATAAAAACGTGATGTAAATGAAAAATATATTAATAAAGATAATCAAAAAATATCAAAGTATACCATTCAAAGCTCATGATAGTTGTAAGTACATGCCAACATGTTCTAACTATATGATCGAAGCTTTAGAAGTTCATGGCTTAACTAAGGGCTTATATCTAGGCACCAAAAGATTATTAAAATGTAACCCTTTTACTAAAAATAAATATACCTATGATCCAGTACCTAAAAAACATTAGGTACTTTTTAATATAAAAAAACTCCATTAAATGGAGTTAACTAACAATATGGCAGGGGATGAGAGAATCGAACTCCCAACAGTGGTTTTGGAGACCATTATTATACCATTTAACTAATCCCCTAGTAATTGGTACAAATAAATAATATCACATTTTAAAGCATTTGTAAATAAAAATATGCAAAAAAGTATATAACATTCACCCCGAATATAATAAATATGGTTGATATTTATTTTTAGACTATTGGCTAAAAATAACACTGTAAGATCATAAAACTTACAGTGTAACAATAAAATAAAATTATTTATACTCAATACTAATCATTTTAGCATGAACAGCCACCCTTTTAGTACCAGAATTATCACAAGTAGATAAAGTAAGTATCTTATCGTTAGAACCAACCTCAACACCAAAATCATAAATACTCTTACTCTTGAGATTATCCAAAAACTTATCATAAGGTACATCTTTAAAATTAGTTCTCAAATAATAAGTATCAGGTACTGTAGTATATACCGAGAAAACTTTCCATATAGAATTAGAACTAGGAGTAGATATCTTAATAAAATAATTACTACTATTACTCAAATAACTATTATAAAGCATATTAGGAATCGAACCAAACATCGTTTTATTATTCATGTTATGTCCATATATAATCGTATTACGACCAAAATCTTTAAAATTAACCCTATAATCAGCAAAAATCCATCCACCTTGATTATCACTCTTATTAAAAGCATGTGATAAATAATAACTATTATCCGTATATTGAACAATAGGATAATTAACTTTAGTACCATCAACCCTAATCCAACCAACAGTATCACTATTCTTTTTAAGTAACTCATCAAAATTAACATTCATAAAAGGAACATTCAAATAATCCCAGTAGTCATTAGGATAATAAACATAATTATCATTATTCGAAGGAGTATCATTATCTCCATTTTCTCCATCACTAGGATTATCATTATCAGGTTTATTAACAGTATTATCATTATTAGTATTGTCCTTTTCAATAATATCGGTAGAGTTAATAATATCATCAGTTAAATATTTAATCTTAAGACCTTGAACATACCATCTACTAAATAAAAATACACAAATAAGATAAATACAAGTAGAAGTACCAATGATATACATCGATAATTTCTTATTTTCCTTACTTGTCTTAACCTTTTCCTTCTTTCCAAAAATAAACTTTATCCCAATAATAAAATATTTAGGAATTAAAGTAATAATATTCAAAAGACCAATAAAGAAATATCTACCAAGTTTAATAGAAGTAAAGAAAATAGTTTTAATACCAAGAATAAATAAATTAAAAAACTTCATATTCATTTTCCTCCTTCTACTCTTTAAAATAATTATAACACAGAAAATAAAAAAAATATATTAATATTGTAATTATAAAAAAAATATTGTATAATACATTTGAAACGAGGTTATATAAATATGAATGATATAAAGGTAGGAGACAAATTAGAAATCCACTGCTACAAACATAATGGTAAACTACATAGACAGTGGGATGAAGCCGTCGTGTTAGAAATAAAAGAAGACTATATTGTTTTTGGCAATAACAAAACAACAGTAGTAGACTCCGATGGCCGAGTATGGAAAACCAAAGAACCCGCTATCATGTTTTTCTATAAAGATCGCTGGTTCAATATAATAGGGCAGTTAAAAGATTACGGAATATACTTTTACTGTAATATAGCAACACCATATATAATAGATGAGAAAGTAATAAAATATATTGATTACGATCTAGATTTAAGAGTATTCCCAAATGGAAGTTTCAAAATATTAGACCGAATGGAATACCGTTATCACAAGAAACAGATGCACTATTCAAGCAGGTTAGATTTCATATTAAAATATGAATTAGGAAACTTAATCGATATGGTAAGAGCTAAAGAAGATCCATTTAATAAAAAAACAATTGAAGCATATCATCAAAAATATGATGAATTAGTAGCGCAAAGTCAAAGTTCAGCTAAAGAATTACCAAATGAGTAAGAAAATCATCTGAGAGAAGCATGTCTTCTCTTTTAATATTATAAGATATTAAAGATATTAGTAATAACAAAAATATTGTCTTTATTTTGTTATCGCCCATCAAGCCTATAGTCTTGCTGGGTTATTTTTAGCCATCCATTATTATTATAATCTTATAATGAATGTCTAAAAATAAAATATCACTATATCTATTATATATAAGCAAAAAACATATATATTTTAAATTAATGAAGATTAGAAAAAGTGCATTATCTTAAAACGCTAATTCATATATATTATAAAATTACTAATTATATTTAATATGTAATAATACATAATAGATAATAAGAAAATAAATTATTGCACAATTAAAAACTATCCAATTAAAAATATCAATCATGAAAAAAGCTTCGTTGCCATCTCAAAAATGCCTATAAACTATCATATTTAATCATATATTTAAGAAAATAACAAAAAAATCGATTTTTTTCAAAAAAAGACTTTACAAAGAATAAAATAAGTGATACTATATATATCGTGTGAGGGAAATAAGATAGAAAAAGCCTCATAAGTAGTATCTTTGAAAAAGTTTAAAATGACCATTTTTTACTTTAAATAAATAAAAAGTAAAAAAAATTAAAAAAATTAAAAAAAAGACTTTACAAACTGAAGATTAAGTGGTATGATATATATCACTGAAGCGAAGAAAGCTTTCAGAATGTGTCTTTGAAAAAATTAAAAAAATGGAAACATTTTAACATTCAGTGCATAATATATTATGTATTTGAAAATTGATTAAACTGTTTTTTTATTTTGCAAAAAACTGATTTAAATCTAATTTAAAAAAGTTTAAAAAAATTAAAAAAATGGTTGACAATGTTGAATATATTTGGTATATTATTAATGCACCGAAAAAAAGAAGATGCAAAAAGAGATTGTTCTTTGAAAACTGAGCAAAATGTCAATTTGAGTAGCTAGGAAATTAAAACTTATAAATAATGATTAATAAATATTTTTATTGAGAGTTTGATCCTGGCTCAGGATGAACGCTGGCGGCATGCCTAAGACATGCAAGTCGAACGAGAT
>CAKPAL010000004.1 GCA_934132925.1 uncultured Bacilli bacterium | reverse complement strand
GTTCTAAGCCATAAAGCATTATCTTCAACATAACACTTACCACTATTTTTAAGTTTAGATAAAGTATCTTCAACAAGTCCCCTATCATATAAAGATTGTTCACTAGTAAAGACATCAAAATTAACCCTAAAAGAATCCAAATCCTTCTTAATACCATCAAGTAAAATATCAAGACCTTTCTTCTTAAAGAAATCAATATCCTCATCTAACTTACTATCACCATATTCATCATATAAAGATTCAGCTAAAGCAATAATTTCCTTACCATGATAACCATTCTCTGGGATAGCAAATTCTACTCCACACTTCTCCTTATATCTTTCTTTAATAGACACTCCAAGATTATACATTTGATTACCAGCATCATTAATATAATACTCTCTTGTAACATCATAACCAGCAAAAGACATAATACTAGATAAACAATCTCCATATACAGCACCCCTACCATGACCAATATGCAAAGTACCAGTAGGATTAGCAGATACATATTCAATATTAACTTTCTCTAACTTACCAAAATCACTCTTACCATAATTCTTACCCATATCATTAATAACATTAATATTATTAAGTAAATAGTTCTTATTAATATAAAAATTAATAAAACCCGGATTAGCAATCTCTATCTTATCAATCATTTCATCACTAATCTTATCTTTAATATCATTAGCAATAGAAATAGGACTACTCTTTAACTCTTTAGCAAGTAAAAAAGCCACATTAGAAGAATAATCACCATTCTTCTTATCTTTAGGAATCTCAATAACAATCTTATTAACATCCATATCAATAGGTAAGCACGCTTTTATAATGTGCTGTAATTTATTTTTTATACTCATAAAACACCTTCCATTTCAATCATCAACTCATATTCACATCCCGTTTGAGCAATAACATACTTAATAAAAATCTTATTATCATCAATAACTAAGACATCAACTTTAACATCCATATCTATAGAATAACCATGTTCCTTAAGATAATAATTGCTTTTACCACTTTTCTCACTAAAAGAAAAACTATTAATAAAATCATTACCATCTCTAACAAGCATAATATCATTATCATTAATCTTAATAGAATATTTAACATCATCAAATACAAAAGACAATTTATCCTTAGTTCTAATACCTTTTTCCTTAAAAACAGTATTTTCACCATCAGTATTATTCTTCAAATAACCATTAACAGAAACTCTAATAATATCGCCTCCAAACATTTCATTTGAAATCATACCATAACTTTAAAAAAAATACAACATATTTTAAACAATTTTTAACATAATAATAAATGACATACAAAAATAAAAAAAATGAGGGATATAAATGAAGAAAAATAAAAAGAAAATAATACTATTATCACTACTACCACTAATGCTATTTATATCAGTACATATCGTAGTATTTACCTATGCTTATATAACACCAAAACTAGAAATAAACAAATCAAAATCATACTATCTATACGATACCAAAAATGAATTAGTATTCAATGACGACAAAGACTGGGTATCACTACAAGAAATAAGTCCCTATTTAATAGAAGCCACCCTTTCTACTGAAGATAAACATTTCTATAAACATATTGGCTTCGATTACCTAAGAATAGGAAAAGCCCTAATAAATAACATCATAAAGGGTGATAAGAGTGAAGGTGCGTCCACAATCTCCCAGCAGTATGCTAGAAATCTCTTTCTAAACTTTGAAAAAACATGGAAAAGAAAAATAGATGAAGCACTATTAGCAACCGAATTAGAAGTACATTACACTAAAGACGAAATACTAGAAGGATATCTAAATACCATAAATTATGGAGGAGTATATGGAATAGAAGCCGCCTCCAAATATTATTTTAATAAATCCGCTAAAGACTTAACCCTAGAAGAAGCCTCTATGCTAGCAGGAATACCAAAATCCCCAAATAACTATTCCCCTGTAAAAAACTATAGCAAAGCCAAAGAAAGACAAAAAATAGTATTAAAATTAATGAAAGATAACAAAAAAATAACTGAAGAAGAATATAATACCGCTATAAATAAAAATCTCCAAATAATAGGAAAAAAAGAAAAAAATAACATAACAAGTATCAATTATTTCAGAGATTCAGTATTAGAAGAAATAAAAAAATTAACAAATATCCCCGAAGAAATAACCAAAACAGGAGGATTAAAAATATACACAACTCTTGATATCGAAGCCCAAGAAGATTTAGAAAAAGCCGTATATAGTTATGTAAATGATGAAACAGAAGTTGAAACAGCAGCCATCATGATGAATCCAAATACAGGTGGAGTAATGGCTATGATAGGAGGAAATGCCTACTATAAAAGTGAATATAATAGAGCCACTAAAGCTAAGAGACAAGTAGGTTCAACAATGAAACCACTACTATATTATACAGCTCTTGAAAATGGTTTTACTGCTTCATCATCATTTACCAGTGAAAAAACAACCTTTACCTTCGCTGGAGATAAAACATATAGTCCCAATAACTATAACAATACCTATGCCAATAGTCCAATATCGATGGCAGCAGCTATTTCCTATTCTGATAACATATATGCCGTAAAAACTCATCTCTTTCTAGGAGAAAATATGCTAATAAATACTGCTAAAAGACTTGGTATAACAAGTAACCTAATCGAAATACCATCTCTAGCGCTAGGTACCGAAGAAATAAGTTTATTAGAAATGACAACAAGTTATTCAGCATTTGCTAATCTAGGATATAAAGTAGAACCCCATTTCATAAAGAAAATAGTAGATTCCAAAGGAAATGTTCTATATGAAAATAAAGAAGAAAAAGAACTAATATTAAATCAAAGTCTAACCTTTATATTAAATGAAATGTTAACATATACATACAATAAGAATTTTATTGATTATAACTATCCAACTCTAATATCACTACTACCAAATATAACACATAAATATAGCATCAAATCAGGAACAACAGATACAGACCTATTAATAATGGGCTATAACAAAGACGCCGTACTTGGAATATGGAATGGATATGATAATAATAAAAAAATAGAATCAAAAGACTATTCATACCATAAAAACATTTGGATAGATACCATGGAATCATACTTCAAAGATAAAGAAACAACTTGGTATGATATACCATCAAATGTAGTTGGAGTACTAGTAAACCCTATAACAGGAATAATAGCTAATGATAATGATACAAAAAAAGAAATGTTCTTCTATATCAAAGGAACAGAACCATCATTAGACACCAACACCAGAGATCTAGATGCCGTTTTCAAAGAAGAAAATAAAGTATTAACAGAATAATACTTTTATTTTCAGAAAAAGCCTAGGTCTTTTTCTGTCATATATAGCCTATTATCATAGTCTATATATGAACAATTATAAGATATCATATTCACAGTGTAAACTTTCTAACTAAAATACTTCCAAATAAAAAAGAAAGTATCTAATACTTCCTAATCAATATTACTAATAAAAATAAATCTATCTCTACCACTATAATCCTTTTCTAAAGATATATTAACATTATCAAAATATTTATTAATAATATTAATAATATCATTACCTTGTTTATAACCTATCTCAAAAGCAATAAAAAATCTATCATTCAAATATTCTCTACATTCACTAAGTATCTTATCATAAAAGTATAACCCATTATCAAGGGCAAACAAAGCAGAATGAGGCTCATTACTATAAACAATATCCATAATCTCTTCATCATAACTAATATAAGGAGGATTGCTAATAATAACATCATACCTTTTATTAACATTAGAAAAAACATCGCTAACAATAAAATTGACATCAGTATTATTAATTTTATTATTTTCTTTAGCAACTTCTATTGCTTTATCAGATATATCAACAGCGTCAACATTAGAATTAATTAGTTTATTAATAGTAATAGCAATACATCCACTACCAGTACCAATATCAAGTACATCAACTCTTCTATCTTTAAAATATTTATTAATATAGTTAATAGACTTTTCTACTAATAACTCTGTCTCAAATCTAGGAATTAAAGTATCCTTAGTAACTTTAAAAATATTACCATAAAAATCAACATTACCAACAATATATTGTACTGGTATACCACTTTCTAACTCCTTAATAGCAGTCTCTATATCTTTATCTTTTAAATATTTTCTTAAATATTCTATCTTTTCTTTCACAATCCTCACCAGGTCCATTACTGATTAAATCTCTAACATATTGTTTAATTTCATTATTATATTCTAAATTATATAAAAAACTATCAATATCTCTCACCTCATAATGCTTACTAATATTTTTACAAATAGGACACCACAAATCTTTAATATGTCCATTACTTTTAGATCTTGCACTCTTTCTAGGAATAGTAAAAATATTTCCACACTCTAAACAAACCAAACTGCTAAAATCAAAACTCCCCTTTTTCATATTAGATAGTTCCCTCTAGTTTCTTCTTTTGGTCCTCATTAATTAAAGCCTCAATTAAATCTTCCATATCTCCATCCATAACTCTATCTAAATTCATTGAAGTATATCCAATTCTATGGTCTGTAATTCTATTCTGAGGATAATTATAAGTTCTTATCTTTTCACTTCTATCCCCAGTACCAATTTTAACTTTTCTCTCTGCTGCCTCTTTTTCCTCTTGTTCTCTAAGTTTCATATCATAAAGTCTAGTTTTAAGTATCTTAAAAGCAAGTTCTTTATTCTTAATCTGACTTCTTTCAGTTTGTGAATAAACAATAATACCCGTAGGAATATGTGTAAGTCTAACCGCACTATCAGTCGTATTAACACCCTGTCCGCCACAACCACTACTTCTTGTTATATCAATTCTAACTTCTGATTCATCTAATTCAAAATCAAATTCTTCTGCTTCAGGCATAACTAGAACAGTAGCTGTACTCGTATGAACCCTACCCTGACTCTCAGTCGCAGGTACTCTTTGTACTCTATGAGCACCACTCTCATATTTTAATTTAGAGTAAACTCCTTCTCCCTTAACCATAAATTCAATTTGAGAATATCCGCCAGCAGTACCTTCTACTGCATTAAGTATTTCTATTTTCCATCCTTCATTAGAAGCATACTTATTATACATATCAAATAAATCACCAGCAAAAATATTAGCCTCATCTCCACCAGCAGCACCCCTAATTTCCACAATAACATTTTTGTCATCATTAGGATCATGTGGTATTAATAATATTTCAAGTTCACTTTCTAGTTTACTTTTCTTTTCCTCAGCATTAGCAAGTTCCTCTTTAGCAAAACTAGCCATTTCCTTATCATCAAGCATTAACTTTGCTTCTTCGATATCAGATAATACTATTTTGTATTCTTTATATACTTCTACTATCTTTTCCAAACTAGTTCTCTCTTTAGAAAGAACTGTCATTTTTTTAATATCAGATATAATATCAGGACTAGATAGTTCCTCTCCTATCTCATTATATCTCTTTAATGTAGCCTCTAGTCTATCTATCATAGATTATCCCTCATTTCCTTAAATATTATATAATAAAAAAATAAAAAAGTAAATTAATAATAATACTTTTAATTAAACTTCTTAAACAAACAACATACTATATACCAATAAAAGACAAAATACATAGAAACAACTTATATATAAAAAGTATGGTTGATACATTAGTTTAAGACTAGAAATTAGGCTTAAACTAACACTCTAAGACTTAAGTTTACTTAAGGCTTAAAGTGAAACAAAAAACTTTTAAAACTTTTTTCAATTTTATTATTGACATTAATACCAAAATGTAATACAATTTAGACATATTTATTAAACAACGACGAATATTAAGTAGTTATTTCAATAGTATTAAATAGAGAGTTAATGTTAGGTGGAAATTAACAATACCGAAATAATGAATTACAATATTAAGAGTTTAATCGGTAAAAACCGTTATCATATTGAGACAATATTATTAATAAATAAAAATAAAATATTGTAAATAAAGGTGGTACCACGAGTAATTTCGTCCTTTTGGTATCATCTTTTTTTATATAAAAAAGGAGAGGATAAAAATGAAATTATATGACGATTTAGTATGGAGAGGATTAATAAAAGACTTTTCAAGTCCAGATTTGATAGATAAGTTAAACAATGAAAAATTAACATTCTATATAGGAACAGACCCTACTGCTGATTCATTACATCTAGGACATTTATCAAGTTTTTTAATCAGTAAGAGATTAAAAGATTATGGTCATAATCCAATCCTATTAGTAGGAGGAGGAACAGGTTTAATCGGAGACCCAAGACCAACAGCAGAAAGAGATACAATAGTAAAAGAAGAGTTATTTAAAAATACAGAATGCTTAAAAAATCAAGTACAAAGACTATTTGGTTTTAAAGTAGTAAATAACTATGATTGGATAAAAGATATTTCCGCTATCGACTTCTTAAGAGATTACGGAAAACACTTCAATGTAAATTACATGATTAATAAAGACATCGTAAGAAGAAGATTAGAAAGTGGTATCACTTACTGTGAAATGTCTTACATGATATTACAAAGTTTAGACTTCTTACATCTAAATAAAGAATATGGTTGCACACTTCAAGTAGCAGGATCAGATCAATGGGGAAATATAACCGCTGGTATTGACCTAATAAGAAAGAAAACAGGAGAAGAAGCATATGGTTTTACAATGCCCCTAATACTAGATAAATTTGGAAATAAATTTGGTAAGAGTGAAGGAAATGCCTTATGGTTAGACAAAAATAAAACTTCACCTTATGAAATATACCAATACCTAGTAAATACAGATGACTCAAAAGTAGTAGAATACCTAAAAGTATTTACCTTCCTATCACATGAAGAAATTGATAGATTAGAAGAAATGACAAAAACAGAACCGGAAAAAAGAGAAGCCCAAAAAGCACTTGCTAGTGAAGTAGTAAGATTCTTACATGGTGAAGAAGAACTACAAGAAGCAATCAAGCTAACAGAATGTCTATTTACTGGTAATGTAAAAGATCTAACCGATGAAGAAATAGAAACAGTATTTAAAGGAATGCCAACATTTACATCCGAAAAAGATACAATAATAAATATAATGACAAATAATGGTATTGCATCTTCAAAAAGAGAAGCAAGAGAATTCCTATCAAATAATGCAATCACTCTAGATGGAGAAGTAATAAACGATGAAAACCATCTAGTAGATAATACAAGAAAAAATCATATCATCAGAAGAGGAAAGAAAAAATACTATTTAATAAAAATAAACTAAAGTTCATTACGAAACTTTAGTTTTTATTTTAATATTATTCTTATAAGAAATATTAAAATAATCTCTTACTTCATTAGTAGTCAAACTATATAAATAGTCATTAACCCTATATATATTACCATTAATATTAACAATATCATCATAATCATATCTTAAGTTTATATCTTTATCTCTAAAACAAACCAACTTATCAAAAAAATATAAATCGTCATTATCATCATCAATATAAATATTAAATCTATTAGTAAAATCATTCATTAAATAAGATAATTCACCACATGTCGAACTCCTACTAACAAGAAAAAAGCCTGCTAAAAAAGAAAAGAAAGACACCACCTTATAATCAGAATTCATAAGTTCTTTCACCTCACAGAATGAAATTATATAATAAAACCAAATAAATGTCAAAACAAATATTCAAAAATAATCATTTTTCTGATATAATATATGCTTGAAGGAGGAGCTATGGAACAAGAATTAAACGACATTAATTTCGACAACTATGTAGTGGTAGGCGTATCAGCAGGTCCAGATTCCATGTGCCTACTAAATATCCTAGAAAAGAAAACAAACAAGATAATAGTGTGTCATATTAATCATAATATAAGAGAGCAAAGTATCATTGAAGAAGAATACTTAAAAAAATACTGCCAAGAACATAACTTAATTTTTGAATCAATGACCATAAAAGAATACAAAGAGAATAACTTTGAAAACGAAGCAAGAAAAATAAGATATAAATATTATGAAGAAATATTAAATAAATATAACTCAAATAAATTATTTCTTGCCCATCACGGCGATGATTTAATAGAAACAATTCTCATGAAAATAGAAAGAGTATCAAATATTGAAGGTTATGCTGGTATCAAAAGAATAAGCAAATTAAAAAACTACGACATAATAAGGCCATTGCTTCCATATACTAAAAATGACATAATAACTTATAACAAATCACACAATATCACATATTATATTGATAGTTCTAACACAAACATAGACTATACTAGAAACTGGTATAGACACAAAGTATTACCAATACTAAAAGAAAAAGATAAAAATATTCATCTAAAATTCTTAAAGTATTCCGAAACTCTTCAAGAATATAACGAATATATTGATAGAGAAATAAATAAAAAAATACCAAATATTTATCAAAATGACATAATAAATATTGATATTCTAAATAAAGAAGACCCCTTCCTAAAAAAGAATATTCTATACTATATAATGAATGATATTTACAATAATGAAAGTAATATAATTACTGAAAAACATATTCAAAATATACTAGCAATAATAAATAGTAATAAACCCAACTTAAGTATAAATATGCCTCAAGGTAAAATACTAGTAAAAGAATATAATAAACTCTATATCAAAAATAACATTAAAGAAGAAAAAAAGTACAAAATAATATTTGAAGATAACACAAAAATAGATAATCTAGAAATCAAAAAAGAATCAAAAGAAGAATCAGATGGAAATAATATATGTAGACTAAATAGTAAAGATATTAAATTCCCCATATATATAAGGAACAGAAAAGATGGTGACTATATGATACTTAAAAATAGTAATTATAAGAAAAAAATAAAAGAAATATTCATAGAAAATAAATTACCAATATCAAAAAGAAATAATTATCCCCTATTGGTAGATAGCGAAGATAAAATACTATGGATACCAAATATTAAAAAAAGTAATTTATGCTATAAAAAAGATGAAAACTATGATATAATAATAAAGTGTATTGAAAGAGAGGAAGATTATGAATAGAAAAGATATCAAAAAAGGATTAATGCCTTATGTATTTTTATTAGTATTTTTCATAGGATGCTTATTAATATTTAATATGTTCAATAATGTAGTAAATGAACTTACCTATGATGAATTTTTACAAGACTTAAATGGTGGTAAAATAACAGAATTAACAATTACACCAAAAGTCAGAACAGAAACATATAAACTAACAGGAAAACTAGAAAATTATAAAGATAATGAAAGTTTTGTTCTATATATACCAAGATCTGAAGAGTTTATATCACAAATAACAACTGCCAAAGAAAAAACTAGTGATTTCAAATTAACAATAGTAAATGATCCTGAAGCCTCTTCATGGATGGCCGCTATTATGGAATTTCTACCAATTGTTTTATTAGCAGGAGTAACCATTTGGGTATTTACTAGACAACTAGGTAATGGTGGAAAATCAATGGATTTCGGCAAATCAAGAGCTAAGTTAGTTGAAGAAAGTAAAGCCACATTTAAAGATGTTGCTGGCTTAACCGAAGAAAAAGAAGAAGTACAAGAATTAATAGACTTCCTAAAAAATCCAAAAAAATTTACAAGTATGGGAGCTAGAATACCTAAAGGAGTCCTATTAGTAGGACCTCCAGGAACTGGTAAAACATTACTTGCTCGTGCAGTAGCAGGTGAAGCCAAAGTACCATTCTATTATATAAGTGGATCTGATTTCGTAGAACTATTTGTTGGAATTGGAGCCTCAAGAGTAAGAGATATGTTTAGACAAGCAAAAATGAATGCTCCATGTCTAATATTTATCGATGAAATAGATGCCGTTGGTAGACAAAGAGGAACCGGTTTAGGTGGTGGCCATGATGAGAGAGAACAAACACTAAACCAATTATTAACTGAAATGGACGGTTTTGGTGCTAACGAAGGAATTATCATAATAGCCGCTACTAACAGACCTGATGTTTTAGACCCTGCCCTATTAAGACCTGGAAGATTTGATAGACAAGTAACAGTAAGTTTACCAGACAAAAATGCTAGAGTAGAAATATTAAAAGTACATGCTAAAAATAAAACTTTAGCAAAAAACATCACTCTAGAATATTTGGCAAAAAGAACTCCTGGCTTCTCTGGAGCAGACCTAGAAAACCTACTTAATGAAGCAGCTTTACTAGCAGTAAGAAGAAATAAAAAAGAAATAACAATGGCTGAAATCGATGAAGCTACTGATAGAGTATTAATGGGACCAGCCAAAGTAACTAAAAAATATACAGATAAAGAAAAGAAACTAGTAGCCTTCCATGAAGCTGGACATGCTGTTATGGGATTAAAACTAGATGGTGCTAATGAAGTACAAAAAATTACTATCATTCCTAGAGGACATGCTGGTGGATATACAATGATGACACCAAAAGAAGAATCATTCAATTATACCAAAAATGAATTATTAGAATCAATTTGTGGACTACTAGGAGGAAGAGTAGCAGAAGAAGTAACATTTGGTGAAATAACAACTGGAGCTCACGATGACTTTAAAAAAGCAACAAAAATAGCAAGAAGTATGGTAACAGAATACGGAATGAGTTCTTTAGGACCAATGATGCTTGAAGAACCAGATGGCAACACCTTCCTAGGTAGAGACTATACAAAAAATAGAAACATTTCTGATACAGTTGCTCATGAAATAGATGAAGAAATGAGATCAATAATTGAAGAGTGTTATCAAAAGACCAAAAAAATAATAACTGAAAATAAAGACTTATTATCACTAATAGCAAATACCCTTCTTGAAGAAGAAACCATAACAAAAGAAGAAATCGACTATCTAGTACAAAATGGTCATTTACCACAAGAAGAAGTAAAAGAAATTTCAGAAGAAAGTACAGAAACCATAAAGAAAAGCAAAAAGAGTACAAAAAAAGAAGATACTAAAACAAAATAGTGAAGTGATAAAATAAAAGTAGACACATAAAAAAGATGTGATCTACTTTTATTTTTGTTATAATTTAAATAAGGAGATGATTATATGGGAAGACCTAAGGGTATTTCTGCTCCAAAAAGAAATTGGAGTAAAGAAGAAAAACTAAAAGCAGTTAATAGAGTACTAATAAATCATGAAACTGCTGAAGATGTTAGAAAAGAATTAGATATTAGTTCTGGATTACTTCATACGTGGATTCAAAAATATTTAAAAGATGGAGAAAAGGGATTAGAAAATAAAATAAAGCCTGGGAATCCATTAGCTAAATATCAAAACAAAAAACAATTAACTGATTTAGAAAAATTAGAATATGAAAATATGAAGTTAAAAATTGAAAATGAACGATTAAAAAAAGGTTACATGGTGGAAGGAAATGGTCAAATTGTAATATTCAATGGTTCAAAGAACAAGAATTTGAAATAGTATTGATATTAAGTAAAGAATTTAATGTTAAAGCTTTATGTATCGAAATGAATGTATCAAGAAGTGGTTATTATAAATGGATAAAAACAAAAGATATTTTAAATAATTATGAAATAAATAGAAATGATATGTGTGAATTAGTTAAAGAATATCATAAAAAACATCCTTCATGGGGATATAGACATATTAATAGACAAATAAGAGTTGATATTGGTTGGTATGTATCTGATAATTTCGTTCATAAATGTTGTAAATTCTTGGGGATAAAATCAGTTGTAAGAAATTATAAATATAAAAAACCTGGTCAGGAATCAATTAAATATCCCAATTTAGTCAAAGGAAATTGGAAAGTATCTAAACCATTAGAATTAATAGTTACAGATATGACATGTATAAAATATCGTGGTTGCTTATATGATACTGTCTTATATATGGATGCATTTAATATAGAAATATTAGCTTATTCATATACTAAAAAACATAATTCAATAAATCCTTATTATGAAGGATTAAATATAATCTTAGACAAAATAAAAGGAATTAATTACCCCACAACTTTGCATAGTGATCAAGGAGTAGTTTATTCCTCAATGGCATTTACCAATGCACATAAAGATTATAACATAATTCGTTCAATGAGTCGAGCAGGAACTCCAACAGATAATCCTAAAATGGAATCTATTAATGGTTGGATTAAGGATGAAATTATGAACGACTGGGATATTGATAGCTATAACTCATTTGATGAATTTATTAATGTATATATTTACTATTATAATAATGAACGTCTAGCATGTTCATTAAATTATAAAACCCCAATTCAGTATAAAACCGAACTAGGGTTCTAATAAATCTTTTTATAGTGTCTACTTTTTGTTGACTAATTCACTAAAACAAAATAGTATCTTCTTTTAATTATCATCTTCATCATCAGGAAGTCTAATAATAAGTTCTCCATCTTTTGAATACATATATTTTTCTCTAGCATATCTGGCAACATATTCTGGATCTCTAAGCCTCTTAATATCCGAATTAAGTTTATCTTCTTCATCCTTCAAACTAACAAGTTTTTCCTTTAAAGCAATTTTTTCATTTTTAATTTCTATAATCTTACTCACATTTGAGAAAAAACTATAACTAAGTGATCCAATAATAGAACCAAACACAAGAAAAAACAATAACAATCTAACTCTAACATTTTTCTTTTTCTTCTTAGTCATAATTTTCACCCTTTCTATAAAGAATTATATCACACCTTTTTTCTTTTTACAATTAATTTCTTATATATGACAAAAGATAACAAATAACCTGTAAACATCGAAAGAAAAAAATATAAATGTAATACCCCATTATTAATCTTAAGCAAAACAAGGAAATAAACTAAAGAAAGAACCATAACAAATAAAAAAGAAATAATAATTCTATAAATAATTTTACCTTCAAACAAAAATCTATAATTAATTTCAAGTAATATATAAAGAATTATTCCATACAAAAATGAAAATAAAAGAGAATAAATTTGAATATTAAGACTCATATCACTTAAATAACTTATTTAATAGAGAATTATCATTATCTTTTTTATTACTACTATCAAGATACATCAAACTATCGATTTTACCTTTTATTGAAACATTCCCTTGATAAGTATCAAGTTTAATAATTTCAAGTTCACTACCCTTAATAACTAAATAACCAAGCGTAGTCTCCATTAAAAACTCTTCACTATCAAAACTCTCGATTTTCTTTACACCACTAATTCCAATATTTTTTCTTTCAACTAAAGTAATACCATGATTAAAACCATTATCAATTTCTTTTACCTTATCCATATAATCCTCCTAAAAAATAATATGAAAAAAATAAAATAATATGAAAAAAAACTACATTATGTAGTTCTTTTAATTACTCAGTCTTATTATATTCATCTAGGATTAAGTCTTCAAATAATTTTCTTGTTTCCTTATTAATAGGATGAGCAGTATCTCTATGACTTCCATCAGGAAGAGTTTTGCTAGGCATAGCAATAAATAGACCTTCATCTCCCTCTAAAATTCTAATATCTTCAACTAAAAAACATCCATCAATTAGAACTTTAGCAATTCCTCTCATTTTAGAATTTTCTTTTTTTTCAATTTTGACTAACTTGTCAAGTTTTAACTCCATGTAATCAACTCCTTCTAGAAAATACTTTCTAACTACATTGTATATTATTTGTAAAAGAAAAGCAAGATATTTTTGAAAAAAAGTTATAATTTGTCAAAAAAAAGTTCGATAGTATTAGTAAGAACATCCCTATAACTAAAACTTTTAACCTCATCACCATTAGTTTTAATAATAAAAATATAGTTATAAGTCTCCGAAATAACTCCCGAGTATTCTTCTTTTTTATTTCTACTACCATTATAAATAACCTTTACATTATTACCTAATCTACTATCAATATTATTTTTTATTTTCTCAATAGTCATAATTATCTAGGATATCCAATATACATGGTACCCTTTGTAATAATCCCCCCTATTCCATCTGAACCATATTTGGTTTTATCAAGTATTTTAATCAAATCAATATTACTATTTTTATCTGAAAAAGCAAGACAAGCAGCCACAATAGCAGGATCTAAAGCATGAATATTAATTCTTTTAGGACTAGATGCAAAATTAGCACCAGCCTTTATTAGTTCTTCATAATTAGATTGACATGCCCCCGCCACAATAAAAAGTTTTTCATGTGAGCTTTCATATTTTCTAGCCTCTTTAACTGCTTCGACAAACTTGCTTGTATTTTTATAATTATCATTTGCTCTCTTTTTTCTATAATAAGCATCATGCCCAGTAATAACCAAAATATCAGGATTATATTTTTTCAAATTACTAACAACATCATTAGTCAAAGTCCCATCAGTAGTATATACCCCAAAAGCCTTAAGTCTATTTTTCTTATAAAAATTCATACATTTATCTAAATAATCTTTGTCACCATCAATATGAAGTATTCTACCAGGCAAATAAAAATATTCATCTCTTTCTAAACTTCTATAACCGTCAATATCAGGAGTAAAATCATCAATAGAGTTAGAATTATAAATTTTAAGATCCTCAACAGGACTATCTGCAAATAATCTAACAACAACACCCTTTAAAATATAAGTATTACCTTCTATATTAATAATTTTAAAAACAATATCATTATCATAAGATTTTCTAGTGACTAAATCACCTATCTGAAACATATTATCACCCATAAAATAATATGAAAAATAAAATAAAAATATAACAAAAAATAAAAGTATATATCTTCTATACACTTTCATTTATACTCATTATTTTAATAACTCATTAGACATTTCAACAAAAACAGAATAAGGAATCCTCTCACTTCTAGTACTAAGATCAAAACCATGTTTTTCAAGAACCCTATTAACAACATCAAGATCATATTTTTTAATTAAATTATTCTTAATAGTTTTTCTTTTAAATTGAAAAGCACTCTTTACAAGTTTTTCAAAATGTTCAAAAGAAATTAAATCATCTAAATTATCTCTTCTAGTCATTTTAATAACTGCAGAATCAACATTAGGAGAAGGATAAAAACATTTTCTACCAACATCAAACATCTTCTTCATTTCAAAATAATAATTAATAAATACTGTAAGTTGTCCATAATCTCTCGTACCAACATCTGCTGAAAGTCTATCTGCCATCTCTTTTTGTACCATAATCACAATTTCTGAAGCATCAGACATTTCAAGAATAAATTTACTTATAATAGGAGTAGTAATATAATAAGGAAGATTTGTCACTACATAAACATTATTATAGTTATATTTAACAAGATCTGCCTTAATATCTCTAGATAAAAAATCATCCCATATAATTTCATAATTATTATATCCCATAAGTTCTTTTCTTAATATTCCTTTTAATCTACAATCAACTTCATACAGCAAAGCAAAATCAGTTTTTTCAAGTATTTTTTTAGTTAAGTTACCACTGCCAGGACCTATCTCAATAACCATATTATTATCTTTATACTCAATACAATTAGCAATCTTACTAACTACATTATCATCTATCAAAAAGTTTTGCCCTAAACTTTTCTTATAACCAAAATCGTCAATCATTAATAAATAATAATAACTAAAATTTCAGATAAAATAAGAAACACTGAAATCAAAGTTAATACAAGTCCTATCTTATTTAAATTACTTTTTTTAATAAGGGCAAAAATTAAAGATAATATAGTAAGAAAAATAGAAATACTAGTAAAGCCAATACCATAAATAACTCTCTCATAAGCCTTAGTATACATACCAACACTACTAATATCATAAAAGAATAATGAAAAAGATGACAGTATCGCTACTACAGAAAAAATCAAACTAAATACACCAAGAACATTACTATTTTGTTTTTTATTCTTTTTAATAGCCTCTCTCTTTTTTAAAATAACCCCACAATTAACACAAACATAAGCATTTTCATCTACTTTGTTACCACAATTAGAACAATACATAAAAATTCCTCCTACTAATAAAAGTTTACCACAAAAAAAAAATAGAATCAATAACTACGATTCTATTTATGATAAGTTTCATTATTTAATATTTTAAAACAACGATATATCTGCTCTAACAATATAACTCTAAATAGTTGATGAGGAAAAGTCAGCTTAGAAAAAGATAAACTATAATTACTCCTTTGCTTAATAGAATTATCAAGTCCATCAGAGCCACCAATAACAAAAGTAATATTGGAATTAGTAATAAAAGTTTTATCAATTTTATCAGCAAAAGAGGATGAGGTAATCATATTACCATCAATCTCTAAAGTAATAACATAATCATTATTTTTAATATAATGAATAATCCTACTAGCCTCTTCTTTCATATTAGAATCATCTACTTCAATAATATCAATTTTATGATATTTAGAAATTCTTTTTTCGTAATCAGCAATAGCCTCTCTCAAATATTTTTCTTTAACCTTACCAACACATATAATTTTTATCATATCTTAATCAAATCAGTCTCCTTATTTTGTTTAGCAATAATTATCTTATCAACTTCTATATTTTCCATTTTTAATCTACTAACAAGTGTCTCATAAGCAAGTTCTTCAGTATTATTATCTTCAGACAAATGAGCAAGCATAATACACTTAGTATTATCTCCTATAAAAGAAGATAAGTATTTAGCAGAGTCATAATTAGATAAATGTCCCTTATCAGAGAGTATTCTTTGTCTAAGATTAAAAGGATAACTACCATTATTAAGCATTTCAATATCATGGTTAGATTCCATAATATATAAATCCCTATTTTTTAAAACATCAAAATATTTCTTATTAATATAACCAGTATCTGTAATATACACAACTGACTTATTACCACTAGTAACAATATATCCCCTAGAATCAGGTGCATCATGTGATGTTTTAATAGCGGTAACATGAATATCCTTAATATCAAACTCATCACTCAAAATACTATAATTATCGAGAAAATCCAAACTCTTAAGCATAATATCAGTCACATATATAGAAGCATTATACTTCTTAGCAAATACCTTAAGCCCCTTAACATGATCAACATGAGTATGTGTAATTAATACAGCATCAATATCTTCAGGTTCTGTGCCTATATCCTCTAATTTCTCCTTTACATATTTAGCACTATTACCAACATCAATAAGTATTTTAGCCTTATCTGATTCAATATAAGTAGTATTTCCCTTACTACCAGAAGACAAAACACAAACTTTCATCAGTATAAATTTAGAGGATTCATTGTACTACCATTAGGACTACCTATTCTAACAGAAAAGTCTAAATGCGTACCACCATAAGGATTATAAGAACTAGGAACCGGAACAACATAGCCAGTATTACCCATTGTTGCTATTTTTTGTCCTCTAGCAACCGTTTGACCAACACTAACATTAATTTCTCTTAAATGCATATAAATAGTATAATAACCACCAGCATTATGATTAATAACAATATAATTACCTCTACCACCATTGCAACTAGTATTACCAGGTGTACAACCACCAGTAGCAGTAACAATAACACCATTATTAGCAGCATAAATAGCAGAACCATAACCTACATATATATCAATTGCATTATGGAAAGAACCCCAACGATATTCATAATATGAAGTAATAGTATAAGGTCTTTCAGTAGGCCAAGCCCAATAAGTCAAATCAGCAACATTAGGAGCATATTTTTGTCCTTTAACAATAATTCTATTAACAGCAGGCTTAATTTCTGTAGAATTAGCTATAGTAGCAGAAATAAGTTGACCATTAACATACTGACTCTTTCTTGTAACCTTATATAATCCATTTTCACCATTTCTAATAGTCTCCTGGTAACCAATATATTGACTAGAGTCATATTGAATTTCAGTATCATAGTCTCTTTCTTCTTCACCAACACTATGAACATCAACAACAACAGAAATAATAGGATTAATAAGTCCAACATTAACCTCTTGATTTTCATAAAGCAAATTATTAGCACTAGTAAAACTAGGATTAGCAATCAAAAATTCTTGTACATTAAGTTTATGACTATTAGCAATAGATTCAATACTATCATCAGCCTTAACAATATAAGTTTCTTGTTTATCTAAAGTACCATAAAGCAAATACTTACTAAGTTGATCACTATCAGTAAATATCTGCTCATCAGTAGGAATTAAAGTTTCTTTATAAGTAATATCTTCTTCAATATCAATATTTTCAATCATACTACCAGAATCTTTCACTTCTTCCTGTGTACCCGCTAAAAACTTTTCATATTGTTCCCCATCAACAAAAGCCTTAATAGTATCTTGAATTGCTTCATCAAAAATACTTTTAGATAGAGTATAAATTGTTCTAACTTTACTCTTATCTTCATTATTAACAATTTTAATTTCATAGCCATGAACAGTAAATTTCTTATTACTGATAATCTTACTATATATTTGTTCATCACTACTAACAGAAGTGTTATAAGTAAAAGTCTTTTTAATTTCAACACCTTTAGGAGTATAAACAGTATCAGTATTATATTTTTTCTTAAGTTCTTCTTCCTTAACATTAATAAAAGACTCGAAACTATCTTTAGAAACAATATTTCCAATACTTTTCCCATCTAAATAGACAGTATATAAAACTTGCGGCTCATTCGATTTTTCATTAGTAAAAACAAGTAATAATATACTAATAGAAATAATAATAATAAAAGCAATAATACCAAAACTCCATTTATTATTATTTACCACTACTATCACCATCCCTTTTAATAGATAAAAATGTTGAAGTCTTTTTCTTAAACAACAAATCAATAGTTTTAGTAGGACCATTTCTATGTTTAAGAATAATAAGTTGAATAGGATTAGGCACCTCATCACCTACCGGAACTTCAACATCCGGAGCATGAAGAGCCGCTACTATATCAGCATCCTGTTCAATAGAACCAGACTCTCTCAAGTCACTAAGAACTGGTTTTTTATCCTCTCTCTTTTCAACACTTCTTGATAACTGTGACAAAGCAATAACAGGAACCTCAAGTTCCAAAGCCATCGTTTTAAGTGCTCTAGATATTTCAGATACTTCCTGTTGTCTAGAACCAGAATACCTAGAAGAAGAATCAATAAGCTGCAAGTAGTCAATTATAACAAGGCCAAGTCCTTCACCCTGAGTAGTAAGTCTTCTACACTTAGCTTTAATTTCTGCCGGCGTAACACCACCAGCATCATGGAAATAAATATTAGTATCTGCTAAAATACTTATAGCTTCATTAAATCTTTTCCAATCTTCATTTTCTAATTTACCAGTACTAAGTTTCTTATTATCAATTTGTCCAAGTGAACTAATCATTCTCATTATAAGTTGCTCTGCTGGCATCTCTAATGAGAAAATTGCAATATTCTTTTTAGTACTTTTAGCAGCAGCCAAAGCAAGATTAAGAGCAAAAGCAGTTTTACCAACAGCAGGTCTTGCCGCTATAATAATAAGCTGTGTTGGATGAAGTCCTTCAGTCAAAGAATCTAATTCACCAAATCCCGTAGTAAGACCATTAATCTTACCACCATTTTTAGATAAAAACTCTAAATCACTTTGAGCTTTACTAAGCACATCCTGTACTTTTCTAAATTCACTAGTCTTTCTAAATTTAGAAATATTAAGAATATCTTTTTCTGCTTCATCAATAGTATCAGCAGCATTAACCTCTGCATTAGTAGCCTTATTAACAATATCCGTAGCTACTTCAATCATTTTTCTCAAAGTATATTTCTCACTAACCAAATTAATATAATACTCAATATTAGCACCAGTAGCAACTGAATTTACAACTTCATTTAAATACTCTACTCCACCAACTTCACCTATTTTATTAATATTAATTAAATAAGTAGTAACTGAAGTAATATCAACAGGAGTATCATTTAAATATAATTGTTTAATAGCTTCAAATATTTTACTATGACTATCTAAATAAAATATATCCTTATCCCCTTCTTCACATCCCCTTTGAAGAGACTCTCTAGACCAAAACATAGATCCAAGCAAACACTTTTCAGCCTCTATATTTTTAGGTAATTCTTTATTCATAACTCACCTACTTCTTTATAAGTTCAATCTTAACCTTTGCAACAACACCCTTATATAATTGAACATCTATATAAAAGTTTCCTAAAGAAGATAAATTTTCATCACTAATTAACATCTTCTTATTAACATTATAACCAAGTTCATTTAACTTCTCACATATTTGTTTACTAGAAATAGAACCAAATACTTTCCCATCATTTCCAGCCTTAACATCAAAAACTATTTTTTCTTTTTCTAACTTACTTTTAATTTCATTAGCAATTTTAACATTTTTTTCCTTATTCTTCTTATTATCTTCAAGTTCATTATCTAATCTATCACTACTAGATTTCGTATATTTTACTGCATAACCATTTTTAATTAAATAATTAGTAGCATAACCATCACTAACTTCTTTAATTTCATTTTTCTTACCTTGTTTTTTTAAATCTTTAATAAAAATAACCTTCATAATATTCCCACCTCTACTTATCTATTATACAATATTTTTATAGTATTGTCATTAAAAAAAGAAAAAATATAGCCATTAATAGCTATATTATATTATTTACAAAATGGAACAAATCCCATGAATCTTGCTCTTTTAACTTCTTGAGCAACATGTCTTTGATGTTTAGCACAAGTACCTGTAAATCTTCTAGGTAAAATTTTACCATTATCATTAATATATTTAGATATAATAGCTACATCTTTATAATTAACAGGTTTTCCTGCACACATATGACATATTTTTCTTCTTTTCTTACGAAATTCAGCCATTGTTTTTCCTCCTTTTTAGAATGGTAAATCATTATCACTGATTTCTATAGAATCTCCAAATGCCTCAAATGGATCTTTCTCAACAGATACTGTTTCCATATTAGAAGCAGAAGCTACACTATCATTTCTTTCAATTGGTGGTTCAGGTAAATTATTAAAATTATTAAAACTACCTGTATTACCTGTACTTGCTCCTCTAGAATCTAAAAAACTAATACTATTAGCAAGAATTTCAGTAACATACACTCTTTTACCATCTTTATCATCATAATTTCTTGTTTGAATCCTACCATCTACCGCAATTTGGTTACCCTTTTTTTGGTATTTAACAAGATTCTCTGCTTGTTTATCCCAAACTACACAATTAATAAAATCAGCCTCTCTATCTCCATTAGCATTAGTAAAATTTCTATTTACTGCTATTGAAAATTGACAAACATTTCTGCCTGCTGGAGTAGCTCTAAGTTCAGGATCTCTAGTTAATCTTCCAATTAATATTGCCTTATTCATACTTATCTCCTTATTTATCTAGGTTTATAACAAGATGTCTAACAACATTTTCATCAATTCTTGCTACTCTATCAAACTCTTTAATAGCAGAATCATCAGAAGCTTCAATGTTGTATAAAAAGTAATAACCTGATTTAAACTTTTTAATTTCATAAGCAAACTCTTTTTGACCTAACTCTTTAGATAAAGTAATTTTAGCCTTATGATCAGTTAATACTTTTTCAAGTGTTTTAACAGTACTTTTAACTTTTGCTTCGTCAATATCTGGTCTTACAATAAACATGATTTCATAATTCATAATTATTACACCTCCTTTTGGTCTAACGGCCTATTACTAGGCAAGGAGCTCTTCGCTCACAAGTATTATAACAATTTTATTAAAATAAGTAAAGAACTTTTTAACAAAAAACACCTATTTCAACACAATATTATGAAAGAAATACAAAAATATTAAAAAACATTATATTTGACAAATTAAAATTTATAAAGTATTATATAAAACAAACACGAAAGGAAGAAATTACATGAAAGAAAAAGAATATATAACAATAGGAAATCCCATCATAACAAAAGATGTATTTAAACAAATATTAAGACCACTAGATAACTACTCTCATAAGCCAATCGGGGGCCTTTGGGCTTCAGAAGCAACATCATTAATATATGGAATATGTCCATGGTATAATTATTTATTAGATGCACGAGGAATAGCAAACTGTATATCACAATACAAAGACTTAACTAAAGCAGCAATCTTTACATTAAAAGAAAATGCTAATATATTAACTATAGATACATATAAACAAATACTAGAATTATCAGTTAAATACCCATCACATCATCACATATTATGTTATTATGACAAAATAACTCCTTCTACTACCATTTTTGACTTCGAAGAAATAGCAAAAATATATGATGGCATATACATAAATTATGACAAATTAATGTTAGATACTAGAACTATTGTATTTAATAGTTGGAGCGTTAACACTTTACTTTTGTTCAATTTAGACTGCATAAAAGAATATAAAACTGCTCAAATAACCATTGACTTTGAAGATATTGATCCATTTCCTTATATTGATAGTAAAGATATAAGTTCACCTAAACAAATACATAATAATTCATCATATTACATAGAAATATCAAACTATATAAAAAATCTATTTAATGAATTAATACCAACTTATTTACAAGAACCAATAAAAGATTATGATGATTATCTAACAAAAATAATAAATTGTGCTAATGAAACACTAAAAATATCCACAGAATCAAAAGCCAAAGAAATAACACTAATAAAAGAAAATCTTAAAAAAGAAGGCTTAACAATTAAAGACACAATTATAATAAGAAACATTGTATTAAACTACTTATCAAACTATTTATATCAAGAAAAAGAAAAAATAATAAACTTAAATCCATCTACATTAAAAAAAGTAAAATATTATGACATATAAAATATTGTATCAAAAATAAAAGAATGTTATAATTAAAATTGGAGTGATAAATTATGAAAGAAATATTAATAGATACCATATTAGATTCAATAAAATTAATACCGTTCTTACTACTTGCTTTTCTAATAATTGAATTAATAGAACATAAATTAAATAATAAAACAGAAAAAATTATAACAAAATCAAAAAAAATAGGTCCAATAATAGGTTCCATACTAGGAGTAATACCACAATGTGGCTTTTCAGTAATGGCCACTAATCTATATATAACAAGAATAATAACATTAGGTACTCTAATATCAATATATCTATCTACTAGTGATGAAATGTTAATAATAATGCTATCAGAAAAAGCCCCAATAACATTAATAATAAAAATACTACTAATAAAAATATTATTTGGTATAATATATGGTATAATTATAGATATTATTCTAAATAAAAGGAAACAAGATAACAAAACAAACTATGAATTATGTGATGAAGAACATTGCGATTGTAACCATAGTATTCTATTATCCGCAATAAAACATACATTACACATTACCCTATTTATATTCATAATAACTTTAATAATAAATACTATTTTTTCCCTACTAGGAGACAAATATCTATCAAAAATATTATTAACAAATAATATATTATCACCATTAATAACAAGTATGATAGGACTAATTCCAAATTGCGCTGCTAGTGTAATATTAACAGAACTATACTTAAATAGTACCATATCACTAGGAGCACTAATTGGTGGTCTTCTAACAAGTAGTGGATCTTCACTTCTAGTATTACTAAAAAACAATAAAAACAAAAAAGAAAATATCACTATTATCTTACTTCTATATTCATTAGGAGCTCTATCAGGAATAATAGTAGAATTAATAAATTTAATAAAGTAGCAAATAGCCTGCTACTTTTTATTATAAGTTAAACTAAAAAAGAAGTATCATCAATAAACTTATAATCAGTTTTATATTTAAGATATCTAATCAATCTAAATAAACTATCATCTTTACATTTAGCCTCCAACATAATATCAATATCTCTATCATACTTCTTAATCATTTCAATAAAATTAATAAAATCATCCCCATTAATATAATCACTATGACTTCTATAATCCTTCTTATTTTTAGGAGAAGAAAAATGCATCTTAACTACCCTATTACCCCAACTATTAAATACATCTTCAAATAAAAATTCACTTTTATTACATAAATGATGATGATAATCAAGAATAACAGGTATTCCCGTATTTTTAGAAATTTTTAAAACATCACTTACATTAAATACTTTATCATCATTTTCAATAGCAATACACTTTTTTAAATATAAAGGCAGTTTATTATAACAATTAATAAATCTCTTAATGGAGTTATCTTTACCAAAAGTACTACTACCAACATGAAGGACAAGAACTTTATTTTCAATACCTAAAGCATTTAAAAAATTATAATGATAATTAATTATCTTAATAGAATTTTTAACAACATCGCTTTTAACACTATTAATAACACAAAACTGATCAGGATGAAAATCAACTCTCATCCCACTTTCTTTAATTTTTTTACCTATTCTTTCATAATACATCATATATTTATCAATATAATCAAAAATAACATCATCTTTAGTAGCAAGAGGAATAATTTTAGAAGACATTCTATAAAAATGTATATTATTTCTAATATTATAATCAATAATATTTTCTAAAGCCTCTAAGTTAGAAATAATAACATCTTCTAACTTATCAACATTACCAACTTTCAAATACTCACTATAAGTAAAAGGACTAGAAGAAGTAACACTAATACAATTACTAATAGCTACATAACCAAGTCTAACCTCCATAAAATCACCAATATTATTATGAGCAATATTAAAATAAATAAAACAAATAATAAAAAATATGCTATAATATTTCTATAGAAAGGAAGTAATATTATGTCTGCAATTAAAGTAAGAGAATATTTAAAAAAATATAATATGGATGATAGAATAATAACAGTACCAACTACTAGTGCTACTGTAAAAGAAGCAGCCGAAGCATTAGGTACCGAAGAAGCAAGAATAGCTAAAACACTATCATTTAAATTAAAAGATAAATATATAGTTATAGTAACTAAAGGAGATGTAAAAATAGATAATGCCAAATATAGACATACATTTGGTGAAAAAGCCCACATGGTAGCAGCAGATGAAGTGGAAGAAAAAATAGGTCATCCAGTAGGAGGCGTATGTCCATTTGCATTAAATGATGATGTAGAAGTTTACTTAGACGAATCACTAAAAAAATTTGAAACAGTATTTCCTGCCTGCGGTGCTACTAATAATGCTATAGAAATATCTATTGAAGAATTAGAAAAAGTAACTAACTATACATCATGGGTAGATGTAACGAAAGAAAAAGAAGATTAATATCAAGTACTACACTTGATATTTTTGAATAAGATTCACAATTATATTATAAATATAATTTTAAAAATTTGAAAGGATAAATATATGGAAACAGAAGTAAGATTTTACTACTCAAGTAATAGTAGGGATAAAATAATTGAATACTTAAAAAATATAAAGAATTAGATTACAAAGGAAGATTTTACGAAAAAACAGACCAATATAATCATCCTATGAAAAAATATGATTATTATAATTTAAAAGTCGATGGAAGATTTAGAATAAGAAAAACTATTAAAGATAATTATACTAAATGTATGGTTACTTGGAAAAAAAGACTAAAAGATAATAAAAATGCTTTAATCCATAAAGAAGAAGAAATAGAAATTACCATTAAAAACGAAGAATATGATAACTTAATATTTCTTGTAGAAAATGTACTTCATTTAAATATTGTTGAAAGTTATGAAAGATATAGAAGTATTTTCACAAATGAAGATATAGAAATAGTTGTTGACGAATATCCATTTGGTATTGCAATTGAAATTGAAAATAAGAGTAAAACAAAAAATGCCGAAGAAGTTATAAAAGAATGGATTACAAAGTTAAATTTTGATCTAAATAAAGCCTATAGATTATCATGGGATGATAAATATAATGAATTATGTAAATCTCAAAATATCCCTATATCTAACATTGTCAGATTCAATACTAATATGCCTAAAATTTTAGGTGACTTTGATAAATAATATAATATAAAATTAAACATTCAAAAAACAAAACTACATTTATAGTTTTCATAAAATATTGACAAAATTCAATACTTTGATAGACAACAAGAACAAATCTTGTTGTTTTTATATTGCATATTTAAGATTTAAATTTATTTAATTTTATCTAATAACCAATTTAATGACTTATTAGTAAGTTTTGCTATTTCAATTATAAATAATGTTGATACTGTAGATTTACCAGATTCATAAGCACTAATAACAGAATGAGTTGTATTTAGTTTTGAAGCTAATTTTTCCTGCGTATAATTAACAGATTTCCTCGCCTCTCTGATTCTTTTGCCTAATTTAATTTTATCAATTTCCTTTTTTTCAAAATCTACATATTTCTCATTTGATAAATCTACCAAGTAATCAATATTAATATTATATATATTTGATATTTTATTTAAATAATATAACGGAATAGTATTTTTATTAATTTCCCATAAAGAATATGCCGTTCTTGTACAGCCTAAAATTTTAGAAATTTCTTCCTGAGTTACTTCCAACTCATCTCTTAAATATTTAATTTTTTCAGTATTCATAATATTCACCTAATAAGATTATTTCATTTTTGCTTTTTATTTCGACATTTTGCTATTCAAAACGACAAAAAAGTGCTATAATTAAGATAGAAAGGAGGATTTAATAGCATAAATGACATTTTCTGCAACAAATAGATAGAAATAAAATTCAGTTCATCTTGAAATTAAAAGTCAATAGTAAAGACTATAAACTTCTAAAAAAGAGAGGCAAATATGAGAATAAACAAAATATTATTTATGGTTACAATTATTATTTCCACAATTATTACATTTATGACCATTTCCATTAAACCGCATGAAATCAATGATATTAACAATAGTAGCCATAATTATAACAATGATTATCGTAACAAAGCATTAAATAAATCATACTTAAAAATTTCTAATGTCAATTTAAATAGCAATTCTTCGTATAACATCTGCACAGGAGCCATTTCCGTAAATAGCAGTAGCCCCTATAAATATCATTTTATTAAAGTAAAGGCATCGTTTCTCGACAACTACGGAAAAACAATTGATACCGATTGGACATACGCTATAGGTAATGAATGGTTAGACCCAGGTGAATCAAATAAATTTCAATTATTTGTAACTAAAGATTATAACATTTCAAAATGTGTTGTAACAATAATGGAGGATTAGTATGGCATTAATTAAATGTAAAGAGTGTCAAAAAGAAATAAGTGACACCGCAAAAGTTTGTCCACACTGTGGATATAAATTAAAAAATATACAAAAAATAAGTTTAAACATTAATAATACAAAAATATTATCCTGCTATTTATTAACATTAGCTTTCATAAGTAGTTTTTTTAAAATATCTTTTTCAAGAGATAGCTATAGCACAAATAGACAATTATTAAATGAGTCATTTAATAATATAATGTATTATTTTGTAGATAACTTTGACGGCATATATACAACATTAGGAATGATAGCAATTATCTCATTAGTCTATACAATTTTAAAGAAAAAAACAAAACTAAAAAAATTTTTTTATTATATTCCTACATTTCTATATACCCTAATAGCATTAATAGTGGCTTGCGCTATAATGTTCGGAGGTTTAGATATGCATACACCAAAATATGATACTTATTATGGAATATTATGGGGTGGTATTTGGATACTAATAATGTTAAGTACTTCATCAATATTTTTAATAATTGATTTAGTAAAAAGTAAAAAAGAGGAGATAAAATAATGAAAAAGAAATTAATTTTAATAGCATTTACATTTATATCACTAATATTAATTACCGGATGTGGAGAAAAAAAGAATGATCGTGTAACAATAATGAATGACTTAATTGGTACTTGGGAATATCAAGTGAATACTACTAATAAAACTGTTCTAAAACTAAAAACTGTTTATTCATTTGATAATAATTACAATTTCACATATAAAACTGTTGCCGTATTAAAGAATGGTAAAGAAATGAAAATGAATGATGCAACAGGCACATATGAACTAGATATGGATGCAAAAAAAATCAAATTAACATTTGATGATGAAAAAAAAGATAAAGATATCATTAAAGAATTACCATATAAATATGATAATAATAAATTTCTATTAAGCCCAAATAAAGATGGAAAAGAAACATACCAAAAAAAATAAAAAACTACCAGTTAAAGGATATAATAAAAAGTAGATAGTTCATAACATGAATCATGTTTCTATCTACTTTTTATTATACAAATTTAACATTTAAAATTACTGCCAAATATATTTAAACTAAGTAAAAGGTCGGAGTAATTTTGAGAGTAAAAACAATAAAAGCCCTTAAAATATAAGGGCTTATAAATCATATTTGGAGCAGGTGATGAGAATCGAACTCACGCAGTCAGCTTGGAAGGCTGAGGTTCTACCATTAAACTACACCTGCATCAGTAGGCAATAATAATGATACTATAAAATTGCCCATCTGTCAATTATTTTATGCAAATTTTTCAAAAAAATTACATATTTTACATAAAATAAACTAATTTTTAACTAAATTGGGATTAATTAAAGATAAACTAACCCTATTCTTCTCTAAAGAAATATCATCAACATAACAAGTTACAATGTCACCAACTGCTACAACCTCACTAGGATGCTTAATATATTTATCAGTCATCTTAGAAATATGCACTAAACCATCATCATGAAGACCAATATCAATAAATGCTCCAAAGTCCACAACATTTCTAACAGTACCAGAAAGTTCCATACCAACCTTCAAATCTTCAATTTTTAAAATATCACTCTTAAGTAATGGCTTATCAAAATCATCCCTAAAATCCCTATTTGGCTTAGAAAGACATTTAATAATATCTTCTAAAGTATAGATATCTGTACCAAGACTACTACTAACAATACTAACATCAATATTACTCAAAGTATCATTTAACTTTTTACTACCTAAATCATTAACGCCAAATCCATACATGTTAAGTAATTTTAAAGAAATATCATAGCTTTCTGGATGAATAGAAGTAATATCCATAGGATTATTGCCATCAATAATTCTCATAAAACCAATAGCTTGCTCATAAGTTTTAGGAGTAAGAACCTTATTTTTAACAAGTTCTTCTCTAGAAATAATTTTACCATGTCCCTCTCTATAATCAATAATCTTATTAATAGAACTATTTGTAAGACCAGAAACATATTTAAGAATAGATTTGCTAGCAGTATTAATATTAACACCAACATTATTAACGCATTTAGAAACGACAAAATCAAGTGATTCATCTAACCTTTTCTCATTAACATCATGTTGATATTGACCAACACCAATACTCTTACTATCAATTTTTACAAGTTCTGACAAAGGATCTTGCAGTCTTCTAGCAATACTAATAGCACTTCTTTTTTCAACAGTTAAATCAGGAAACTCACTAATTGCTAAATCGCTAGCAGAATAAACACTAGCACCAGCTTCGCTAACAATAATATATTTAACTGTTTTATCTTTATATTCTCCAATAGCCTCTGCTACCAATTTTTCACTTTCTCTAGAAGCCGTACCATTTCCAATAGCCACAATATCAATATCATACTTTTTAAATAAATCCTTTAAGACTTTTTTAGCTTCTTCCCATTTATTATGTGGTTCATGAGGATAAATAACTGAAATATTAAGGACACTTGAAGTAGGACTAACAACAGCAAGTTTACAACCAGTTCTAAAAGCCGGATCAAAGCCGAGAACTGTAACATCCTTCATTGGTGGTGTTAAAATAAGATTTTCTAAATTATCACCAAAAACTTTAATAGCAGCTTCCTCACTTATTTCTTTAAGTTCACTTCTAACTTCTCTCTCAATACTTGGAATAATAAGTCTTTTATAACTATCCTTAATAGCATTTTTAACTATAGCAGCAGACATTACCTTATCATTTTTTATAATTTTCCCCTCTAAATAAGAAATAATATAATCATCATCAACGCAAATGCTAACCGATAAAATACCTTCCTTTTCACCTCTATTAATAGCAAGTACCCTATGTGGTTTAATAAACTTCACTTTTTCTTCATAATCATAGTACATTTCATAAGTACCATCACTATCATCGCTACCCTTTTTCTTTTTAGACTTAATAACACCCCTATTCATCATATTATTTCTGATCCATTTACGATAACTAGCATTATCACTAATCCATTCAGCAATAATATAACTAGCTCCTGAAATAGCAGCCTCAACACTTTCAACATTTTCATTAATATAAGAATTAGCAATTTTATCTATATCAACATCTTTAAATGACATAATAATCTTAGCAAGAGGTTCTAATCCATTTTTAATAGCTTCTGTTGCCTTTGTCTTTTTCTTCTCTTTATAAGGTCTATAAATATCTTCAACCTCAACAAGTTTTTCACATTTTAAAATATTATCTCTAATCTCATCAGTAAGAAGACCCTTTTCATCAATTAATCTAATAACATCTTCTTTCCTCTTAAATAAATTAACTTGATATTCATATACCTCATTAATACTTCTAATTTGTTCTTCATCTAAAGCTCCAGTAACTTCTTTTCTATATCTTGCAATAAAAGGAATCGTGGCTCCTTCCTCAAGAAGCTTTAAAGTAGCAATAACACTACTCTTTTTAATTCCCAAACCATTAACAATACCATCAATAATAACATCATTCATAATAACTATCTCTCCTATCTCTATCTAACAATTCTATTTCTATTAACATTACTATCATAAATATCAATATCACTAGTAAAATCAGTATATATCCTATCTTCGTCTTTAAGTAAAACTTTATTAATAAACACTATAGGAATACCAAGTCTCTTGCTTTCCTCAATATCAATATCTTTAATAGTATCATAAGAAACAACAAAATCAGGTTTCATTGCTATATATTTACCATTATCATTTCTCTTATTAACAATATCAATTTCACTATACCAATTACTACCACTAACAAGTTCGTTACTTGTCATAATACGATTAACATATCTAGTTGGAACATCTCTATCATAAGTATTAACACTAAAGGAATCCTGTTCCAACATATGAACAACTCTATCATTATCAAATCCATTATAACCATAAGTAACAAAACCACCATCATTATAAACTTTACTATTTTTATTCGATATAATTGAGTAGCAATCTCTCCTATTAGAAGTATCTTCACTATATGTTCTGCCAAAAGATCTAACTAAAAAGCAATATTCAGAAGACCTTAAATCATAAATCTTAACACCATCTTTATTAACAACTTTATCATTACATTTAGATAAATCAGTCATATCATCTTTAATTCTGTCATAAGCATAATCTTTAAGCTTTCTCAAATCATCATAAAACAATATATTAATATTTGTATCTTTTAAACTATAAAATAATTCAATCTTTTCTTTACTAGAAACACTATCAAAATTAATAATTTTCTTATAAAATAAAACTCTATCTTCAGATATAACCCTCTTATCAATAGCAAGACATTCATTATATTTTAGCATTTCTCTAATATTAAGCCATACATTGTAAATGTTATCACGAAATAAAGCATCAACTATAATTTCACTTAATTTTTTATTAGATATTTCTTTCAAGTTTTCAATAAGTAAAGACAAATCATCAGTAACAAAAACATACTTTCCTTCATTATTTTTTCTAATATACTGTGAAAATAAAAACATAACATCACTATCAAAAATAAAATCATCAATCTTACTACCATCAAATGTATCAGGAATTTTTAAAATATCAACATATTTCTTAAACATCTCATTAGCTATATCATATCCGTCAATAAGTTCCATATAATATCTATCAAGTTTCTTCTCTATAGGAAGTGGATTATTATTCTTCTCCACAGCATTGATATTTTGCCTAAACTCCATAAAACTAGAAGTTTTAAGAGCATTAAAAAAGTCATCTCTAACAAGTATATCATCACTAAACTTAACACCACTTCTCACTAGTGGTTTTATATTAACCTTATTGATAAAAAAACTAGCTCTTTTATCATTTTCAAAGAAATAAGATTTAACATCATTTCTAAAATAAAAAAGAAGTTTAGTAAGAGTATCAACATTAAAGTCTTCTTCTAATAATCTTTTTTGAAAATCAGAACTAATACAAGAAATAAATTGACATCCTATACCATCTTTAATAAAATCAAACTTTTCTAGTTTATAAATAATTTCCACAATACGTTCATAATCAAACATAGCAAAAATAGAATACATATCATCAGAAACAAAGACTAATTCCTTAAATAAGTCGTCATCACTAAGTATCCAATCCATCACTTTATTATTATTTTTCTCGAATAAACAAACAAATAACTTATATTCATTTTGTCTTCTATATCTACTTATCTCTATCTTTTCTTCATTATCATAAGAAAAATCATCACTTACAAACTCCTTATAAAAATTATGTATAACATCATAATCAAATATTTTAAAAATCTCATCTATATCAAGTAATCTAAATACTTCTCTAAAATTACGATAAATATCACCATTATTACATTCATCAAGTAATTCATTTTTAAGTTTCAAGATAATCTTATCATTTTCAAAGAATACTTTTCTTTCTTCTCTAGATAAAGTACTAATCTTAAGTAATAGTCTCATACAAGACATATTATCAATATCAGTAAAATTCATATCCATCATCTCCTTTCTCTACCATTATTATTCTCATTTTCATTACCATAACTAATAATATTATCACCATATTTATTCCTGATGTCATCTATAACCTTTTGTAATTTATTGTCTTCTTCAATATTATTCACATCCATATCAAAAATTGATAGTTGTTTTTTCCTCTCACTAGAAAGACCACTAATAAACACACATACACTTCGAATACCATTATCATGATCCCATAAATCTTCGAAAATCTTACACGCATTATTGTATATTTCTTCATCAGTAGAGATACTAAAATCAAGTTTTAACTGTTTACTATATTTCTCAAAATAGCTATATTTAATCCAAACACCAATAGTATCTGCATATCTTTTATTGTCTCTTAATTTTCTACCAATCTCACAAGATAAACTATGAATAACATCATGTATCATAACAATATCATGATAATTATAAGGAAGCACAGTAGAAGATGATATACTTTTAGCGGCTTCTCTCTCATAATAAACAGGACTATCGTCAATACCATTAGCATAATCATGCATCATCTTTCCCATTGATTTAAAAGCTAAAATAAGTTTATCTTCATCATACTTAGCAAGTTCTCCTATTGTATTAATGCCCATTGCATGAAGTTTTTTACTACTAGCCTTTCCAATCATAAATAAATCATCAACATTAAGAGGAAACATTTTTCTCTCCACTTCATTACTAAATAATGTATGAACCTTATTAGGCTTTTCAAAATCCGATGCCATTTTAGCAAGTAATTTATTATTCCCAACTCCAACATTAACAGTAAAGCCAAACATTCTATAAATATCATCCTTTATTTTGTATGCAATCTTAACTGGATCACCAAATAATTTCATACTACCAGTATAATCAAGAAAACATTCATCAATAGAATATCTCTCAATAATATCAGTATACTGACATAAATAATTATACATCTTATCGGAAAAATACTTATATAATTTATAATTAGGTTTATAAATTTCCAAATAAGGACACTTTCTTCTTGCCGAATAAATAGCTTCAGCAGTAACAACACCACACTTTTTACAAGGATTACTTTTTGCCAAAACAATCCCCCTTCTTTGTGATTCATCACCAGCTATAATAGCATATCTATTCCTAATATCATACTTGTAACCTTTCTTAAGCATATAAGTAGCGGTCCAACTAAGGAAAGCATTATTAACATCAATATGTAAAATAACTCTCTCCATCTTTACACCTCAATAAAATAATCAGTTTTATATACTTTACCATCAATTGAGTAATAAATAGTATATTTTCCACTAAGACCATTTAAATTAATATACCTAGTATCATTAACTTCATATATACGCTTATCAAAAAGTTTATCAAGTATTAAATATATTTTATCCTTATTTTTATTATAAACACCAATTCTATTGACATCCATTTTTATTTCAACTGAAGAATCATCATACTTATCATATTTAATAATAGAAATATCTTTCTTATATCTATCAGTAATCCTTAATTTTCCATACCTAACACCATGAACAATTCTATACTTATCATTACCACTATAAAAAGAGTATCTATTATCATTCAAAGAATGATTTACTGAAACAAGTTTACCATCATTAAAACCAAACCACTCATTATCTTTACTAAATAAAATATTACCATCATAAACATCAAGTAAATCATAATTATCATTTTTATACTTAGTAATAATATCACCGGTTTGATTATCAATAACAACAATTTCATTAGAAATAGCATAAATCTTACCATCATAATAAATATTATATCCAAGATAATCATCTTCAAATAAATACTCACTAAATATTTTTCCAAGTAAATTCATTTTATAAATACCTGTACTATGACCTTCTTCTGTATAACTATCATTACCAATAAAAACATAACCATTATCTATCGTAATATTACCATAATAATTTTCATTAAAATACCATCTAACATTACCTTCATTATCACTAGCATAAGGATAATTACC
>CAKPAL010000003.1 GCA_934132925.1 uncultured Bacilli bacterium | reverse complement strand
AAAAATAGAAAAGTTGAAGCAAGTATGAATTTACAAAATGATTTGCTAATTAACTATAAAAAGGAAAGCAAGTTTGTTGGTTATGATAAATTAGGTTTAGAAACTGAAGTAATGGATATTATGAAAGATAACCAATTTGTTGATAGTTCAAGTGAAGATTGCTATATATTTCTTAAAGAAAATCCTTTCTATGCTGAAAGTGGTGGTCAAGTATCCGACTCTGGTTACCTAAAAAATGACAATTGTAAATTAGAAGTAATGGATGTTATTAAAGCACCAAATGGCCAGCATCTATTATATGTAAAAGTACTAGAAGGAACAGTAACTAAAGGTGAGAAAATCCTAACACATGTTTTAAAAGAAAAAAGATTAGCCATTATGAAGAACCATTCATCAGTTCATCTATTACAAAAATCACTTCAAGAGTTACTAGGAGCAGCAGTTCATCAGGCAGGAAGTAAAGTAGATGAACATATCTTAAGATTTGACTTCAATTATCAAGGCAAATTATCAGATGAGTTAATTATAAAAACTGAAGAAATGGTTAATGAAAAAATAAAAGCAGGTTATGAAACAAAAATAGAGTATTTACCAATAAAGGAAGCTATTAAAAAAGGTGCTATGGCTTTATTCTCTGATAAATATGGTGATATCGTAAGAGTAGTAACCATCGGAGATTCAATAGAGTTATGTGCAGGTACTCATATTGACAATAGTAGAAACATTGTAAGATTTGCTATAGCAGCAGTAGAAAATAAAGGAGCAGATACTTATAGAGTGACCGCTACTACAGACACTAATATTGTCCCAGTACTAAAAGAAGAAATATCAAAATATAATGAAGAAATGATTAAATTATTAGATAAAGCTAAAAAAATTATTAAAGAAGCAAAAGAATTAGATATTGATTTAGACTTTAATTTCAATATCGATAATAGTGATCCACAAAGTTATAAAGATGTTGTATTCAATAAAAATGAATTATCCATGTTAAGAGAAGAACTAAAGAAATTAGAAAAAGAATATAATACTAAAAAGAGTGAAAAGTCAGTAAGTGATTTATCTAGTTTTCTAGATATCAAAGAAGATATAAATGGAATAACCACTATAATAAGTATAACGAATGGTTATGACATCAATACCTTAAGACAAATAGCAAGTACTTTAAGTAATCAAATTGATAATAACTTTATTCTATTAGCCAATATCAATAAAGATAATTCAGTTAACTATATTGCTAAAAGTAATTCTAATAGAGTAGATTGTGGAGTTATCGTAAAAGATCTAGCAGTAAGATCATCTGGTAATGGTGGAGGAAACAAATCATTTGCCCAAGGTGGAGGTACTGATGGAACTATCGTTACTAAACTATTAACTAATGTTAAAGAAACAATAAGTAATTTATAAGAGGACTATAATAGTCTTCTTCTTTTTTGCCCCTTCAACCATAAACAAGTTTATGTTTTCCGTGGTATGAGTAAGCCTTTTTATAAAAGTCTTCCTCATAGACAATCATTTGTTCATATGATAAAAATCTTGTAAGCACTTATAAAATAAGGAACTATAAAGATAATAAAAAAATAGTCAAAAAAACATTGACTATGTAAGAATATTAATATATAATGATGTGCGGTAACGCCGAAAGGGTTGTTCTCTCCTTTTTTAAGTAAAATTAAGGAAGGGGTGTGATGCTATGTTAGAAAAACTAACTGTAAAGGAGGTTTTGGCTAATGGAGCTTGTCCTAGCATTTGCTTGGATAACTTTAGTTACACTATTTTTTATAAGTAGTAGTAACCATAGATAAACAAAAGGAGCACCCTTCAGGGGGGTGCTCCATCATACTATAATGGAGAGAACACCTTTTGAGAATAAGGCGTTACCCATTTTTATTATGAGTAATTTCTCTTTCCATATACATTATATTATATTTTATGAAAAATATCAATAGTGATATTGTAAATAATTAAATAAAAAATATTGTATTTTAAATAGATAAAGGTTATAATATATGTTATATAAAATTGGTAAGGGGGTTAATATGTATTTAAAAAAATTACCAGAGGAAGAAAAGCCAAGAGAAAGGCTAATAAAATATGGCAAAGAAAATATATCAAATAATGAATTAATAGAAATAATTTTAAAATCAGGTACTAGAAATTATGGTATAAAAGATATATCACATAATATTTTAACAAAGGTAAATAATATTAGTGAATTAAAAGATATTGAGCTAACTGCATTAGAACAAGTAGAAGGTATGAGTAAAATTAAAGCTATTGAACTAGTAGCGGCTATTGAACTAGGTAGAAGAGTATATAGTAGTGATAAATATGAAAGATTAGTAAAATTAACTAATCCCAATACTATAATAGATTACTTTCATGATGAATATAAAGATGTCAAACAAGAACTATTTTATGTAGTATATTTAGATAATCAAAAAAATTATTTATCAAAAAAATTACTATTTAAAGGAACTGTCAACTACTCATTAGTTCATCCACGCGAAATATTTAAAGAAGCCTATCTATTATCTGCAAGTTATATAATATGTTTACATAATCATCCATCAGGAGATGCAACACCTAGTAAAAATGATATCGAATTAACCAAAAAAATAAAAGAAATAGGTCTTCTTCATGGCATACCACTTATAGATCATATCGTAATAGGAGATAATAACTACTATAGTTTTTATGAAGATAATAATTTATAGTAAATAATTCTTTTAATTTAGGGAAAAATATTATATAATAGTTGATAGGAGAGTAATAGATATGTTTGGAAAAAGAAAAAGTATACCGAAAAAATATGTCCTAATAATAATCATTATATTAATAATAATTTTATTAGTAATATTTTCATTTACCCTAAAAAGAGATCGAAAATTAAATAAAGTAGAAGCCTTCTTCAAGGATGGCCTAACTTATACTGAAAAAATAATAACCTATCCCTTTAATTATATTAAAAATGTAGTAGGAGACTATAAAGAATTAAAGAATATAAAAAAAGATAACGATATATTAGAAACATCAACTTCAAGAATAGAATCAATTGAAAGTGAAAACATTGAACTTCGTCGTCAACTAGAGGCCTTAAAAGAAGAGTTAAATATTGACTATACATTATCTGACTATGAATATCTAAATGCTACTGTTATAAGTAGAAATATTGGTTATTGGTATAATAAAATAACTATTGATAAAGGCAGTTATAATGGTGTTGAAAAAGATATGGTTGTCATAAACTCAAGTGGTTTAATTGGAAGAGTAATAAACACAACAACTTTTACCGCGGATGTAAGATTAATAACCACTAGTGATACTAATAATAAAATATCTGTTCACATAAGTAATGGAAGTACCAATTTATATGGCCTAATTAATGGTTATGACTACGATAATAATGTTCTAGAATTAGAAGGAATAAGTAATACTCGTGATGTAAATATTGGCGACTATGTCTATACTTCTGGATTAGGAGGTATTTTCCCATCGGGTATTTTAATAGGAAGTGTTACCGAAATAACTACTGACTCCTATGACCTTGCCAAAATAATCAAAGTAAAACCATCTAGTGATTTTAATAACTTAAATTATGTTAGCATTCTAAAAAGAAAGAGTGAAAATAATGATAATTAGTATAGTCTATCTAATAATTTCTTTCTTATTAGAAAATATTATGGGTAACATTTTTCCTTCATATCTAGGACAAGCTAGTTATTTTACCACTATTTACACTATAATTGCCCTAGTAATTATATACCCATATTTTATTAGTGAAAAAAAATATTTCATATTAGTAGCGGTTTTTGGTATCCTCTTTGATATAACTTATACCTCAACCTTTATGGTAAATCTAGTTATTTTTATTCTAATAGGTATTATTATTAAACTATTAAATAATATTATGAATAACAATATTTTTATGAGTAACATTATTAGTATAATCAGTATCATAACATATCATATCTTAACCTTTATTATTCTAAATATAAATAACTATAACTATAGTTTTAACTTACTTTTAAATATCATAACTCATAGTTTAATAATGACAGTAATATATACCACTATTAGTTATGTTATAATAAATCATATCTTTAATAAAAAAGAAAACAGAGGAATAAAATAAAAAGAAATTTCTTTATAAAAAGAAATTTGGTGTATTTGCTCTATAGTTTTGACTACTTTCAGTAGTAGTTTTATCTAAATTAGCATTGTTACTAGTGGAACTTTCACTAGTATTTTTAATACTACTAGAAGTATCTGTTTCATCTTTAAATACCGAAGCAATTTTAAACATTGATCTCATATTATTCATCATTGGTCCAACCTCTTTAACAATTGGAATAGCCTCTTTTACAACCCCAATAGTTTTAGAAGTATTATTAAGAAGTGATGCCCAATTGATACCTCTACTAGCGGTTCCTACAGCGCTTCCCATTCTAGGAGTAAGACCAAGAAGCGAACGAAGGCCACCACCGACACCGCCGCCTAAAGAAGAACGCATCATATTTGGAGCCATCGTCATCATTGGAGAATATCCCATACTCGGCATCATTAAAGGACCATTTATATAACTTCCATACATAATTAAATACCCCTTTCTAAAATAATATATGAAAATGATTAAAAATTGTTAAAAAAGTTTAGAAATTATGTTATAATAAATTAAGAATATGAGGGTGATTAGATGAATGGTAATCAAATAAATAATAATATGAGAACAAATACCCATGTACAAAATAGAAATGTAGGTAACACTACTTATGTATCTAACCAGGCCGTATCAGGGAATACTGTTGTTAATAGAGAAAAAATAAGATTTAAATATGTTGCTTTCGATAAAAGCGGTAAACAAATCAAAGGTTATTTTGATGCTTTCAGAAAGATTGATGTTGAATCTTTTCTAACCACTCAAGGTTATCGAATAGCAGAAATTACTCCTACCAAAATAAGTAAACTAGGAGGTTTTCTTACATTTTCTAATGAAATGCGATATAAAGATTTAACATTCTTGCTTACCCAATTATCAACTTATATCAAATCAGGTATCCCATTAGCGGATTCTATCAAGATCTTAGAAGATCAAACTAAAAGCAAAAAAAAGAAAGATTTATTTAAAAGAATAAGTTACGAACTAAATACAGGAGCTAATTTTAGTGAAGCATTAGCTAGACAAGGAAATGTTTTTCCTAAATTATTAATTAATATGTTAAAGGCTTCAGAGTTAACCGGTAACTTAACAGAAACATTAGATGATATGGCAGCATATTATAAAACTGCTGATAGTAATAGAAAACAAATCATATCAGCACTTACATATCCAAGTGTTGTATTAGTAGTATCGATGATTGTTTTAACATTCCTATTACTATTTGTTGTACCACAATTCGTTAATATCTTTGATCAATTAGGAGCTAAATTACCAGGTATAACCAAGTTTTTAATAAATGTCAGCATTTTTGTTAAAAATAACATTATCAAATTAGTCTTAGCTTTAGCGGCTATCATCGTAATACTAATAGTAATGTATAAAAATATCAAACAATTTAGATATATTGTACAATATATTGCTATGCACATACCTGTAATAAAGGATGTTTTAATCTATAATGAAGTAGTTATGTTTACCAAGACATTCTCTTCATTAATCAAACATGATGTTTTTATTACTGATAGTATTGAAATGTTAGGAAAAATTACTAATAACGAAATATACAAAGATATCATTAAAGAAGCTGTAACTAACTTATCCACAGGAGCAGGTCTTTCAAGGGCCTTTGAAAATAAATGGGCATTCCCTCGTATTGCCTATGAAATGCTTGTAACAGGTGAGAAGACCGGTAGATTAGGACCAATGATGGAAAATGTAGCCATCTATTATGAAGAGGAACAAAAGAATCTTGTTCAAAGATTAAAGAGTTTAATCGAACCAGTAATGATAATTGTTCTAGCAGTTATTGTAGGAGTTATTCTAATGGCCATCTTTATACCAATGTTCAGTATTTATAATAACATTATGTAGGTGATAAAATGGAATTATATATATATATTATGATGTTTATACTAGGAAGTGTTATTGGTAGTTTCCTAAATGTAGTAGCGGTAAGACTATCAAATAATGAATCAATTATCTATCCTAGTAGTCATTGTCATACTTGTAACCATAAATTAAAATGGTATGAATTAATACCAATCTTCTCATATCTAATCCAAAAAGGTAAAAGTCGTTGTTGTCACAACAAAATACCAATTAGTTATCTAATAGTTGAAATAGTAACTGGGGCCTTATATTGTACAAGTTATCATTCATTTGGATTAAGTTATGACCTAATAATTAGTCTAATATTCATATCATCTCTCATAATAATAATTATAAGTGATATTGAATATATGATAATTCTTGATGAAGTAATAGCGGTCGCTTCTATAATAATAATAATATTAGAATTAATCTTCTACGGCTTAACCTTTACTGCCGAAAAAGTCCTAGCGGCAGTCCTAGCCTTTGCTACCATGTATGTAATAAAGTTACTAGGAGATAAACTATTTAAAAGAGAAAGTATGGGTGGAGGAGACATAAAACTAATGTTTCTATTTGGCCTAGTTTTAGGATATTCCTTATCGATATGTGATATCTTTTTAGCCACTTTTATAGCTTTTCCTATTGCCATATATCTTCTTATTAGCAGAAGAGACAACCTAATACCTTTTGGTCCTTTCCTAGCAATGGCGGCCATTCTTATTCATATATCAAAAGTAGATATAAGTAGCATAATTAATTTTATAATAAAATAATAAAATGTAAAGTACCAATAGTTACTTTGCATTTTTCTAATATTTTGCTATAATATATATAGAGAGGTATTATGGAAGAAAAAGCAATTGAAATATTAAAAATATTTAATGAAAATGGTTATACTGCCTATATTGTTGGAGGTTATGTCAGAGATAAATTATTACAAAGAAAAAGTAATGATATTGATATATGTACTAGTGCCACTCCTAAAGAAATATTAACCCTATTTGAAGAAGTACATGTATCGGATATGCAATATGGAAGTGTTGTTATCTTATATAAAGGCTATCGTTTTGATGTAACAACATTCAGAAAAGAAATAAAATACGAATTAAATAGAAAACCTGTCAAGATAAAATATATCAAAGATTTAAAGAAAGACCTAATAAGAAGAGACTTTACTATTAATACATTATGTATCGATAAAGAAGGCCAAATAATAGACCTCCTAAAAGTTCGCGAAGACCTTGATAGAAGGCTATTAAAAACCGTTGGTAATCCTAGGTATCGTTTTAAAGAAGATGCCCTTCGTATCTTAAGATGTATAAGATTTGCTACCGTACTAGATTTAAATATTGAAAAGAAGACCTATTACTATCTAGGAAAGTATAGTTATTTATTAAAGAACTTATCGATGGAAAGAAAAAAAGAAGAATTAGATAAAATATTCTCATCAAAGAATAAAGAAAAAGGTCGTAAATTACTTATTTCTCTAAACCTAACTAGTGCTCTAGATATAAATAAACTAAACAATATCGTATTATGCCCTGACCTAATAGGCATCTGGAGTCAGTTAGAAGTCGATGATATTTATCCCTTTACCAAACTAGAAAAAGAACAAATGAAAGCCCTAAGAGAACTATTAAAATATGAAGACATCGATAATTATCTCCTATATAAATATGGCCTATACCTATGTACCGTCTACTCTGACATCAAAGGATTATCTAAACGAAAACTAAATAAAATGAAAACCGAACTACCAATCCTTACCAGAAGTGAAATAAAAGTAAATGGAAGAGATATAGCTACAATATTAAATAAAGAACCAGGCAAATATATTAAAGATATCATGGATGATTTAGAAAAGAAAATCCTAAATAAAGAAATAGAAAATGATTATGATAAACTAAAAGACTATATAATAAAACAATATAATTAGTCTTTTTTTTATTATAAAACATATTAATAAGTATGAAATACCTATATCTTTTATTATGTTTAACACTATGTTCCTGTACTTATCTTTCTAAAGAAAAAGAAGACTATAATTTTCTCGAAGACAATTCCATTAGATTTATTAAAACTAAAAATAATACTGAAATCCTAATAAATAAAGATAATATCTTTTATCTCATAATCATGGATAGTACCAAGCCAAGTACTACTTATGACTATCTAATCAATTTAATGACCACTCAAAATATCAAAATAAATAACCTAACAATATACACTGATGACAAAATAAATATCCTTTTAAATAACCAAAAAATATGTATCTATAAAAAAGAACTAGATCAAGACAACTATCAAACATGTCATTTTATTTACCTCCATAAAATAGATAATGATTTCAATATTACCCTAAACGATAACAATATTCTAATATATGATGCCTATACCAAGTTTAACTATAAGTTCATGTATTCACTAGCCAAAGTATGGATAGATACTATCACCATAAGTGAAGATACCATAACAACCATTACCTTAAAAGATAACGATTATCAAGTAGAAGCATCCAAAATAAGAGGAAAAACTATTCACAAAAAGCCAATTTCATAGTATAATAGAAACAGTTAATTGGAGGATATTAATGCGAAGTAAAAAGAAAAAACAAATAACCATATACTTACTAGGAGTACTAACCATTCTCATCATAATCTTTAGTGTAGTAGCGGTCCCTTGTATAAATAATGATAAATACGAACAAAAAATATTAAAAAGTATTTATGATAATACCAACATAAAAAATATTAACTATGTAAATAAAAGTAATAACTATTATATCATAAAAAATGATACCAAAGTAATAGTTCTAGACCTAAACTACGATACCATTAAAGAACTACCGTTAATAGACCTCTACCAAAGTAACAATCCACTATCTTATAGAAGAGGCAATTTATACTACGAAGAAAAAGAAAGAACCAAAAATAGCCTTATCTATAAATATTACGATGCCGAAAATTATGAGTACGCATTTGAAATCACAGTAGGAGGTATATAATGGAAAAGTTAGAAAACATACTAAAAATGAAACCAATTGTTTTACCAAGATTTCTCTTTAATTACTATATTAGACTTGGTATAACCGAAGAAGAATTAATAGTTTTAATATTTATAATTGATATGGGAGATAAAGTAATATATGACCCAGAAACCATTTCTATAAGTTTAGGAATGGATAAATATAAAGTAATGGAATTACTAAATAACCTAAATGAAAAGAAAATAATATCTATTACTGTTGAAAAAAATACTGATGGTAAAAGAGCAGAGTATATCTCTTTAGATTTACTATATAGTAAAATAATGACTATTCTAGTCGGAGATAAAAAAGAAGAAAAGACCTTAGATAATAGTGATATCTTTTCTATCTTCGAAAGTGAATTTGGAAGAACTATCTCTCCAATGGAATGCCAAGTAATAAAAAGTTGGATTGATGATAACTTCTCTCATGAACTAATAATGGAAGCCCTAAAAGAAGCAATTTATAATGGTGCAAATAGTTTAAGATATATTGAAACAGTACTATACTCATGGCGAAAAAAAGGATATAAGACTAAGCAAGATGTCATAAATGGCAAAACTAAAATGCGTGAAAGTAAAAAAGAAGAAGCTGAACCCTTCTACTACGATTGGTTAAATGATGATTAATAAAATAACAAATTATCTAGATGAATTATATCCAAATCCTATATGTGAACTAGAGTATAGTAAAGATTATGAATTACTATTAGCTATCGTCATGAGTGCTCAAACAACTGATAAAAGAGTAAATATGGTTAATAAAGAACTATTCAAAAAATATGATACCTTGAGTAAAATAAGCAATGCTCTTACTGAAGATATTGAAAAAATAATTAAGCCTATAGGAACCTATAAAAAGAAGGCTATTTATATCAAAGAGATAGCTAGCATACTAGTTAAAGATAATATAAAGACTATCCCAAATGACCGTGAATACTTAAGTAAATTACCCGGTGTAGGTCGTAAAACGATAAATGTCTTTTTATCAGTTATCTATAATGAACCTCTAGTAGCGGTAGATACCCATGTAAATAGAGTAAGTAAGAGACTTAATTTAGCAGATGAAGATGATGATGTACTAGAAGTAGAAGAAAAACTAACTAAGTTATTTCCAAAAGAAAGTTTAAGTAAAGTCCATCATCAACTAGTATTCTTTGGTAGATATAAATGTAAAAGTCAAAAACCAGAATGTACTAATTGTAAGTTGAAAGATATCTGTAAATATTATTCTGTTCACTGTAAGCCTTAGTGTCTTACAGTGTTATTTTTAACCAACATTCATTGTTTAAAAATAAATATCAACCATATTCATCATATTCGGGGTAATTACCAAAGGACTAACATATCCAAACTAATTCTTTTTTCAAAATAGTATTCACTGCGAATATAATAGGTCTAATGAGACACTAATCTAGACCATAGACTAGATTAGAAAACAAAAGAACATCATGCTATTGCATAGAAATAATAAATATTATATAATACTAAATAGCAAAAGAGGTATTAATATGAAATTTAAAAGAATATATATCGAGATAACCAATATATGTAATTTAAAATGTTCATTTTGTAGTAAAACAAAACGAAGAACAAAAAAAATGAGTATAGATGAATTTGAATTAACTATGAATAAAATCAAAGACTATACAGATTATATTTATCTACATGTCAAAGGAGAACCACTTACCCATCATTACTTAGAAGATATATTAAGTATATGCAAGAAATATAATAAAAAAGTATGTCTAACTACTAATGGAGTATTTCTAAAAGATAGATTAGATACCCTAAATAAGTATGATAATATATATCAAATAAATATATCATTACATAGTGAGAACAACAAAGAAAACTATCTAGAAGATATATTTGAAGTAGTAGATAAATTAAAATATTCCTATATAAATTATCGCTTTTGGACATTAGATAAAAGTCTAGATACCTTAAATAATAAGTATCTAGATATGATTAAACTCAAGTATAAAGTAAATGAATTATATGATAAGATGAAACTAGATAATAAAGTATATTTAAGTTTAGATAGTAAGTTTGATTGGCCTAGTATTAGTAATAATTATTATAAAGAAGAAGGTACTTGTCTAGGAGGTAAAAGCCAAATAGCTATCTTATCAAATGGAGTAGTTAGTATCTGCTGCTTAGATAGTGAAGGAGAAAGTAATCTAGGTAATATCTTTACTGATAGTATGGAAGATATTCTTAATAGTAATAAATTTAAAAATACTATTAAAGGATTTAATGATAACAAAGTATATTTAGATATATGTAAGCATTGTTCTTATAAAGAAAGATTTAATAAAAAGAATAAGTAAAGATTATGTAGAAGATATTAGTACATGCGAACCGACTACAAATTGTGATTAGTTGGCTGCCAGTTCATGATACATGTCATTTGATTTAAGACCATATAAAAATCTATTACTAATCTATCATTTAAAAACAAACACTGTAAAGAAAGAGTAAATAATAAGTAAAAATATTTTTACTTTTTTTCTTTTGTGTTATACTATTATTAAGTGAGGTATTAATATGTGTGGAATAAATGGAATAATAAGTAAAGACAAAAATAAGAAAAAACTAATCAAAGATATGAATGATATGATTCTTCATCGTGGACCAGATGCCGAAGGATTATTCATCGAAGGTGATGTAGCACTAGGTCAAAGAAGATTATCAATAATAGATTTAGCAGGAGGAAATCAACCTATATATAATGAAGATAAAAGTATACTTATTGTCTATAATGGCGAAGTATATAATTATAAAGAACTAAAAAAAGAACTTACTGAATATAAATTTGAAACAGAGTCAGATACCGAAGTAATCTTACACGGCTATGAAAAGTGGGGACACGAACTACCAAAAAAATTAAGAGGTATGTTTGCTTATGCTATCTATGATAAAAACAAGAATGAAATATTCATATCAAGAGATCATTTTGGAATAAAACCATTATACTATTATCAAGATGGTGACACCATTCTATTTGGTTCAGAAATAAAAAGTTTTTTAGCATATCCAACGTTTAAAAAAGAATTAAATAAAGAATTACTCGGAGCCTATTTAACCTTTAGTTTTACTCCTACTGATGAAACCTTCTTTAAAGGAGTATATAGATTACCACAAGGTCATTCAATGACTATAGATGTTAAAAAGAGAAAGATAACTATCGAAAGATATTTCAAAGTTGAGTTTGACAAAACTAACGAAAGTTTTGATGAAGTAGTAAATGACATAAGTACCGCTATGAAAGATTCTACTGAGCATCATTTAATTAGTGATGTTGAAGTTGGTTCTTTCCTATCTAGTGGAGTAGACTCATCTTATCTAGTTAGTCTTGCAAGACCAGATAAAACATATACTATTGGCTTCGATTTAGCCAAATATAACGAAATAGATTATGCTAAAGATTTAACTGATAAATTAAACATAAAAAATATTAGTGAGAAAATAAGCAAAGAAGAATACATGCAAGCTCTAAGTGAAGTCTACTATCACATGGATGAACCAACTGCTGATGGCTGCGCTATTGCCGTATATTTCTTATCAAGACTTGCCAGCAAAGATGTTAAAGTAGTATTATCTGGTGAAGGTGCTGATGAGTTCTTTGGAGGCTATAATAGCTATGATGATAACTTTTATACTAAGCTACCATTATTTGTAAGAAGAACTATGGCTGGAATTTGCAAAATTTTACCTAAAAATAAAATCACAAGATATATTATTCGAAGAGGTCTTCCATTAGAAGAATCTTATGTTAGTATTAATAGAACATATTATGATGATGAATTAAAAGATGTCCTAAAAATAGATAACTATATCAAAAATAAAGATATCGTAAAAGATGTCTATGAAGAATACAAATCTTCTGACAAACTAGATAAGATGCTAGCGGTTGATATAAGATATTTCTTAAGTAATAATATTTTAGCCATCGTAGATAAAATGACTATGGCTCATTCAATAGAATCTAGAGTACCATTTACAGATATAAAAGTATTTGATATAGCCAGAAAATTACCTAAAAATTATAAAGTAAGTGATGGCACAACTAAAGTAGCCTTAAGAAATGCCGCTAAAAAAGTTATCCCTAACGATGCTTATAAGAAAAAGAAATTAGGCTTTCCAGTCCCAATTAGAGAATGGATAAGAGAAGATGATTTCTATAATGAAATAAAAACTACTTTTAATACTGATATCTCTAAAGAATTATTTAATACAGATTATTTAATAAAAATACTAGATGAACATCGCGATAGAAAGAAAGATAACTATCGAAAGATATGGGCTGTCTATAGTTTCCTTAAATGGTATGACGAATACTTTGTTAAAAGATAATAATCAAAAGTACTACTAAGTTAGTACTTTTTACTATGTTAATATTAAATAAAATAATAAAAAAATATAGAAAATAAATCTAATTTATGATAAAATACTATGGAAGAAAGAAGGAAGAAGTATGAAAGTAGGAATATGTTCATTAGGATGCAAAGTAAACATATATGAAAGTGAATTAGTTACTAATATTCTAAAAGATAATAATTATGAAATAGTGGACTTTGAAGATAAGGCTGATATCTATATCATAAATACATGTAGTGTAACCAATGAAAGTGATAAGAAGTCAAGAAAAATGATAAACAGAGCTAAAAAAAATAATCCTAATGCCATAATAGTAGTAATGGGTTGTTATAGCCAAGTTAATGCCGAAGATATTGATGTTGATATTGTTCTCGGTAATAAAGACAAATCTAAAATAGTAGAAATAATAGAAGATTATATAAAAACTAAAGAAAAGAAAAAGATAATCTATGATTTAAGTAAAGTAGATTTCGAAAAAATGGAAATAAACAATTTTGCTAGCCATACAAGAGCCTTTGTCAAAATCCAAGATGGTTGCAATGCCTTCTGCTCCTACTGTATAATTCCCTATACTAGAGGTAGAGTAAGAAGTAAAAATAAAGAAGATGTCATAAGAGAAGTAACCAAACTAGTAAATGAAGGTTACAAAGAAATAGTCCTTACAGGCATTCATACCGGTAGATATGGTATCGATATAAATAGTAGTCTAGAAGAATTACTAAAAGAATTAATAAAAATACCAAATATTTATAGAATTAGATTATCATCAATTGAAATAAATGAAATAACACCAGGTATCAAAAAACTAATCAAAGAAAGTAAAGTAATGGCTAAACATTTACATATACCACTTCAATCAGGTAGTGATAAAATACTAAAACTAATGAATAGAAGATATAACACTAGTGAATTTTTAAGTATGGTAGAAAGTCTAAAAGAAATTGAAGATATATCACTTACTACTGACCTTATTGTTGGCTTTCCTAATGAAAACGATAACGACTTTAATGATACTATGAACACTCTAAAACAAATAGGTTTCACCAAAATTCATACTTTTCCATATTCCAGAAGAAAAGGAACAGTAGCGGATAAAATGGATGGCCATATTGATGGCATAACCAAAAAGAAAAGAGTACACGAAGTTCTAAAATTATCTAACGAATTAGAAAATAAATTTTATAACAGCAAAATAGGACAAATATATGATGGAGTAGTAGAAGTTCATGATAATGGTTTAGTTGTTGTTCATACATCTAATTTCATTCCCGTTATTATTAATGACAAAGTAGATAATAATAGCCTTGTAAATGTTCAAATCGAAAAAGTCGAAGGCCTAAATGTCTATGGCAAAATAGTTAAATAATAAACAAGAAAATAAGTTAACCACACTTATTTTTTTATTTTTCTATAATATATTGACTAACTATAAAATAACCATTATAATAAATAATTAACAAAATGGAAAAGGAAAGGAGCATAATTGAAAAAACTAATCTATATTTTAATAGGAGTATCTACCTTACTAGGAGTAACTATCTATGTTATATACCAAGCAAATACAAGTGTTACCGAAGAAGTAGATATAGTAAAAGAAGACCAAGAGGATAAAAAGGAACTTAAAAAAGAACCAAACAACAAAGTAGTAGTGGACATAAAAGGAATGGTAGCAAACCCAGGAGTATATGAAGTAGACCAAACCACTCGCGTAAACGATGTCATTGCCCTAGCAGGAGGCCTTCTTGAAGGAGCAGATACTTCTAAAATAAACCTTGCCAAAATAGTCGAAGATGAAATGACCATAATAATATATTCTAAAGAAGAAATATTAGAAAAGTACAAAGAAGAAAACTGTGTATGTAAACCATGTGAAATTATTAATGATGCCTGCATTAATAACACAGACGATACTACTAGTCTAATAAATATAAATACCGCTACTAAAGAAGAACTAAAACAAATAGATGGAGTAGGAGATACCAAAGCCGAAGCTATAATAAAATATCGTAATGATAATGGCCCATTTAAAGATATCGAAGAACTAAAAAATGTATCCGGAATAGGAGAAGCTCTCTTTGAACAGATTAAGATATATATTACAATCTAAATATCTAATTAAGTCACTAGTAGGCCTATTCCTTATAATAAATCTAATATATACAAACTATTATCCATTCAAATCAAAATATAATTCTAAAGAAAATACCTTTACTGGAATTATAACTAAATACGAAGTAGAAGAAACTAAAATAAAAATTCAAATAAAAGGTAAAGAAAAATTAATAATAAATTATCAAAGTAACGAACCCTTAAATCTATCATATGGTGATAAAATACTAGTAAAAGGTACACTATCAAAACCAAATAATAATACTAACTTTAATACCTTCAATTACCAAAGATACTTATATAACAAAAAAATATATTACATAGTTACCGCTACTAGTATTGATAAAATAGCAAATAATAAAAACTATCTTTATACTATCAAAAACATATTATATCAAAGAGTATCAAATCTCAAATCAAATAAATATATAAAAACACTATTATTTTGTAATAATACCCTAGATAAAGAAGTAAAAGATAGTTATAGAATAAATGGTATATCCCACTTATTCTCTGTATCAGGAATGCACATAAATATTTTTATTAATATTATCTATTTATATTTAAACAAAGTAACCTATAATAAAAAAATAAAATACCTAATAACTGATATATTTATTATCATATATCTAATATTATTTCCATCATCATCCCTCTTAAGAGCGGCCCTAACTACCATAATATTTAGTATAAATTATATCTTAAAACTTAAAATAAAAAAGATAGACATACTTCTATTAACACTATTAATATCAATGATAATAAATCCCTTTATAATATATGATTTAGGCTATATTTATTCATATATTATAACTTTCTTCTTAGTATTAAATACTAATACTATCAAAAAGAAAAACCATCTGCAGAAAACAATTTATATAACAATATTAACATTCATAACATCAATTCCCATTACCATATATACAAGTTATGAAATCAATATTATTAGTATAGTAACAAATATCATTCTAGTTCCAATAATAAGTATAATATTGTTACCACTTACTATATTAACACTAATAATACCCATATTAGATAATATCTTATATCCATTAACAACCATTATAGAAACAATCTCTCTTTCTATATCAAAAATAAATATAACTAAAATAATAATACCCAAACCCAATCTTTTGATAATAATAATATATTATCTAATACTATTATTATCCCATAAATATATAAAATTAAAATATCTCTTACCACTAATAATATTAAGTATTTATATATCACCATATCTAGATAACAATTTTAAAGTAGTAATGTTCTCAGTAGGAGAAGCCGATACCCATCTAATAAAATATCCTCATAATAAAACCAATATTTTAATTGATACCGGTGAAAGCCAAGCTAAAATAACAAGTGAGATAATTCCATCCCTAAAAAGTATGGGAATAAAAAAGATTGACTATTTAATAATAACTCATGGTGATAAAGATCATCTAGGAGGAGCATCATCTTTAATAAATAATTTTAAAGTAAAGAAAGTAATACTAAATTGTGGTACCTATAATGAACTGGAAGAAACATTAATTAAAGAACTAAAGCAAAAACAAATAAAATACTATAATTGTATTAAAGAACTAAATATCAATAACCAAAAAATATATTTTTTAAATACTAAAGAATATGATAATGAAAACAATAATTCCAGTGTTATATATTTTACTTACAACCATATAAAGTTTCTCTTTATGGGTGATGCCGAAAAAGAAAAAGAACTTGATATCATAGATAAATATAATATTAAAGATGTAACCTTTTTAAAAGTAGGACATCATGGTTCTGATACATCTTCAAATAAAGACTTTATAACCATAATTAATCCTAAATACAGTTTAATTAGTGTTGGTAAAAACAATAAATACAATCATCCAAAAGAAACAGTATTAAATACTCTAAAAAAATCCCAAATATATCGAACCGATATAAATGGTTCTGTAGAAATAAAAATAACCAAAAAAAGTTATCAAATAAAAACATGCCATTAATAAAAAAAGGAGGAACGAATGCAGCAAAATTATTACGATAAAATAAAAAATGAGTTAATAAATAACGAAGTATATAAAAGAGTAAAAGACTATTCTAAAAATAGAAACGAACTTAGTACTTATTATAATGTTGGTAAATTATTAATCGAAGCCCAAGGTGGTGAAGATAGAGCAAAATATGGAGATGGTTTAATCAAAGAGTATTCTGAGCGACTAACAAGAGAATTGGGTAAAGGGTATTCCACTAGAAGTTTAAAAAAATATGAGAAAGTTTTATTTATTCCAATCAAAAGGGCAGTCATTGCCGGCCCTTTTGAGCTGGTTACATTATTGTGAGTTGCTATCGTTGAAAGATATGAACGAAATCACTTATTATATTGACATTCGATAAAACAAAATCTTTCTTATAGACAGTTAAGAGAAAAAATTAAAAATATATACATATTATCTTATTCTAATTATAAATAATAGATATAAGACAACATTAAGAAGTGTCCAAAATAAAAAAATAATCAAAATATATTGCTTTATTACAAAAAATATAGTAAAATTAACTTAAGAATATGAAAGGATCAGATTTTATGAAGATGAAGTTAAATAGAAAAGGACAAACCCTAGTAGAGTATGTATTAATAATATCATTAATTACAGTGGTAGCGATAGGCCTAGTAAAAATATTTGGCGGATACCTTCAAGATGCCGTTACTAAAATGGGCTGCAACATATCAGGTAAAGAATATGTAGAAGGAGAAAAAGTAGGCGGTGCCTATTGTGCTGGAGATGAAAATAAAGTTTTTGAATAGAATATAAATCGACAAAGTATTTATATTCTTTTATTTATAATCAATATATGAGAATATATATTGATTTATTTTTTTTACTCAACATTATAATGGATTATATAATAGTATTAGGAGTATCCATAATATTAAAAAGAAGAACTACCAAATTAAGAATATTGCTATCTTCTTTACTAGGAGGACTTTCATCACTCCTAATGCTTACAAGTATTAATAGAATATTACTAGAAGTCATAACGATAATTCTAATATCTATAATAGCATTTAACTATAAAAATATTAAATATACTATTAAAAATATCATATATATATATTTAGTTAGTACCCTACTAGGAGGAATAATATATCTATTTAATAGTAATGTAAAGGCTAGTATTCCTTTAACATATCTAATAATAATAATAATTTCAATAGAAGTAACTATTCTCTATATCAAAGAAATAAAAAAAATAAAAAATACCTATAATAATTATTATAAAGTAGACATATATTTTAAAGATAAAGAAAAAATATCCGTCGTTGGCTTTTTAGATACTGGTAATAATCTCTATGATCCATACAAAAAAAGACCAATAATTCTCTTATCCCAAAAATATAAATTTGAAGGAAAATACATATTAGTACCATACTATACTATAAATGGTGAAGGCCTTTTAAAGTGTATCAAACCAGACAAAATCTACATTGATACTATAGGTTATCAAACCAATTTACTAGTGGCTTTTTCTGATTCACCAACCCTAATAGAAGGAGTAGACCTAATACTACACAAAGATTTAATGAAAGGATGATATTATGTTAAAACTATTAAGAAAAATATTAAGTAAATTAAATTACTTCTTCTTTGTAGGAAGTACAGACATCTTGCCTGAACCACTAAGCAAAGAAGAAGAAGAAAAGTATGTAACGAAGTTTTTAAATGGTGATATGAAGGCTCGAGATAAATTAATCGAGCATAACTTGCGATTAGTAGTTTTTCTTGCTAAGAAATATGAAAACACCAAAATAGATTTAGAAGACTTAGTATCGATAGGTACTATCGGTTTAATAAAAGGAGTAAATACCTATCAAAATGATAAAAATATCAAATTAGCAACTTATGCTTCAAGATGTATCGATAATGAAATACTAATGTATTTAAGAAAAACCAAGAAGAAAAGAACTGAAGTATCCTTCGAAGATTCCTTATCTTATGACTCTGAAGGTAATGAACTTCATCTAGAAGATGTTCTAGGAACGAAAGAAGACATTGTAACCAAACCAATAGAAGATGAATTAGATAAGTATCTTATGTATAAAGAAGTAGATAAACTAGGGAAGCGTGATAAAGAAATAATCGAATTAAGATATGGACTAAATGGCAAAAAAGAAATGACTCAAAAAGAAGTAGCAGAACTATTAGGAATATCACAATCATATATTTCAAGAATAGAGAAGAAAGTAATAAAAAGATTATCAACTATCATAAAAATATAAATAAGAAAAGAGATTGCTATCCAAGTAATCTCTTTATCTTATAATTCCTCATCTTCAAATAAAAATCTCTTATCTTTCTTATCCAAACTAATAGATATAACATCATTTCTATTAAGAAGCCTCTGCATAATATCATTAGAAACATTTTTCTTATCAGAGTCAATACCAATTGAAATATCAATCTTAATATTACCATTTTCTGTATCATTAACTATAATACTATTGATGAAGGAACCATTACTTTTAACAATATTCTTAAGTATTTTAATAATATCCTTTTCCTTATCTTCAACAATAATGCTAAAATAATATAAATCATAATTAATATGACCACTTAAATGATTAATCTTACTATTAACACCTCTTAATATAATATTAGTAAATAAAATAAATAAAGTACCAATAGCGGCCTCTACCAAAAGACCTGCTGAACATAAAATACCAATAGCAGCAGCACACCATAATGTAGCAGCGGTCGTAAGCCCCTTAACGGATTTTCCATCTTTAATAATAACACCTGCTCCCAGAAAACCAATGCCCGCTACTACTTGAGCAGCTACTCTTGTCATGTCCGAACCAGGAAAAGCAAAAGAAAATCTGACAAATAAAAATGAGCCTAAACTAACCAAAATAATCGTTCTAAGACCAACTGATCTTCTCCTATATTGCCTTTCGATACCAATACAAGCACTAAGTAAAAAACAAATAACAATTTGCATTAAAAACTCTAAATAACTATTCATAACTTCCTCCGTATTCTCTATCAATATTATAGCAAAAACGAATATAAATGTAAACTATCAAAATAAAATAATTATCTTTAGTAGTGGTCTTTCCTAAAATAAAAAACCACATTCTTTCTATTGATAAATATTTATCTTTATAGTATAATAATATTATATTAGATAAGAAGGAGATAATATATGGAAAAAATAAAGAAATGGATAAACAAAAACAAAGGATTAGCTATATTATTACTATTAACTATTATATTTGTAATTATACTATTAATAATTTTTATTGAACTTTTAGTAGGAGGTTCATCAAATAAATATGGTAATAGACTAGATGGTATTGACAAAGTGAAAATAAGTAATGAAACTTATGAGTCAGTTAAAAAAGAAGTAGAAGATACCGAACTAGTTGAAAAAGTAGAAACAAGATTACAAGGCAAAATTGTCTACACAACTATTGAACTAAAAGATGGTATAACTGAAGCAAAAGCTAAAGAAATAGCTACTAATACTTTAGATAATTATAGTGAAGACGAATTAAAATATTATGATTTTTCATTTTTCTTAAAATGGAAAGGTGAAGAAGAAGATACTGTAATAACAGGTAACAAACATCATAATTTAGATAGCATAACATGGGTAAAGAGTTAGGAGTGCATTATGAAAAAGAGAAATAATAAAATAATAGTACTAATTTTAGTAGGAGTACTTTTTGTTGTAAGTTTACTGATTTTTATCCTAAACTATAGTAAAGATGATTCTAGTTTTTCTATTCTTGAAAAGAAATGGATTAATGATAATACCAGTACCGTTATCGATGTTAGTGTCTATAATGATGTACCAGTCTATGGTAAGAATGGTAAAGGTGTAATCTTTGATTTACTAGAAGATTTTACCAATACTTATGGAATAAACTTTAATAAAGTATCGTATCAAATAAGTAGCAGTACCACATTAAAAGATACATCTTTTAGAGTATTAGATAATAACACTGCTTTAACCGATCAAGATATCCTACTATATAAAGATAACTATGTTCTAATAAGCCCTAATAAAGAAAGTATAGATACTGTTTATGACATTGACAATAAAGTAGTAGGAGTACTTACAAGTGACTTATCAGTAGTAAGTAATACTTTAACATCAGTAAGAAATATCTCATATACACAAAAGGAAGATATTACTGAACTAAAAACAGCTCTAGATAATAAAGAATTAGAATATATAATTTTGCCATATAACATGTATATAGATTTTATTATGGAAAATGACTTAAATATCTTATATCATTTAACAGATATATCCAAAAATTATGTCTTAACCATAAATAATAAAACCTTATTAAATATCATGAAGAAGTATTACAAGAATTATCAAACTGAAAAACAAAACGAGTCCTATAAAACTAATTTCCTAAATGAATTTTTCCTAGCCAACAACATTACCGAAGTAGAGAAGATGGGCTATAACTCATCATCTTATACAGTGGGTTATATAACATATATGCCATTTACTGCTAAAGAAGAAAAAGATTTTGTAGGTACCATTTCTAATTATTTAAGTGGTTTCGAAGATTTATTTGATGTTGATTTCAAAGTAATATCATATAAAAATATCGAAGAATTAAAAAATGCCTTATCGAGAGGAGAACTAGATTTAGCCTTTGCTAACTTCAACTTAAATGGCCTAAATATTGATACCATTACAACATCATCACCATTTAGAGAAGATTATGTTGTACTATCTAAAGATTACTTTAGTATAAATAGTATTAAAGGACTAAAAGATAAAGAAGTAGTAACTCTAAAAGGCAGCTATCTAAATGATTATCTAACAAGTAATGGCATCAAAACTATCTGCTACGACAATACTGATGAACTATTAAGAAATATTAAAAATAATAGTATTGTAGTAATAGATAAAGACACATATAATTACTATAAAAACAATAAGTTTACAAATTACAAAGAAATATATACTGATAAATTAACTTATGAATATAGTTTTGTTATTAGAGATGTTAACAAAAACGAAGTATTTAGTAAAATGTTTAGTTATTATGTATCAACCGTTGATTATAATACTATCAAATACAAAACTAATACCAACTCCAAAATATATGAGTTTAGCTTATTAGCGGCTTTCTTAGTAGGAGTACTACTAATACTACTAGCCATATTCATAATATTCATTATCAAAAGAAAAAAGAGTAATAGTATTACAGTCAAAGATAATGATAAACTAAAATATATTGACACTATGACATCCCTAAAAAATAGAGCTTATCTAAATCTAAAAATTAAAGAATGGGATGACAATGTTATTTATCCACAAGCCTTTGTAGTTATCGACCTAAACAATATCAAGAGTATTAATGATAGTCATGGTCATGAAGAAGGCGATACTATTATCAAAAAAGCAGCAAGTGTCTTAATCGTAAATCAAGAACCAAATACCGATATTGTAAGAACTGACGGAAACGAGTTCCTAGTATATATGGTTGGTTATACCGAAAAAGAAGTAATTAGTTATACTAGAAAAATATATAAAGAATTAAAAGAATTACCTTATGGTTATGGAGCGGCTATTGGTTATAGTATGATTGAAGACGATGTAAAAACCGTTGATGATGCTATCAATGAAGCAACCATTGACATGAGAAAACAAAAGGAAAACTAATATGCAAAAAATATTAGTCAAAGCCAAAAAGTATCTAAAAAAATTACTAGAAATCTTAAGCCTAAAAGAGCTTAGGATTTTGCCTGCCTACTTATCATATAGTTTTGTTCTAGCAACCATTCCTATTCTAACAATTATCGTTATTGTAGCAGGCTTCTTTTCCGTTTCCATGGATACTGTCATTGGACTACTAAATGATCTTTTACCAAGTTATGCCAGTAAAGTTGTAGTAGGAGCTATTTCAGGACAAAGTTTTGACTTCAGTGTCGGCTTATTAAATATCATAACTTTTGTTATTGCGGCTAATGGAATGTATGCCATCATTGATGCTTCGAACACCCTATATAAAATAGACAATAGTAGTCCTATTAAAGATAGATTAAAATCAGTTATCATTCTATTAATTATCATTCTACTATTACTATTCTTAGTACTATTCCCAATGCTTGGTGATCAAATACTAAACCTTTTCTCTAGCCACAAACTATTCAAAAATATTATTGATGAATTATTACTAATTTATAAAGCAGTTAAATGGCCAGTAACCTTCCTAATAATTTTCCTAAACATTAAACTAATATATCAAATAGCCCCATCTAAAGACATCAAAAGTGAAGAAACAACTATTGGAGCCTTCATAACTACTGTTGGTTGGGTATGTTTTACCGCTATTTTTGGTTATTATATAAATTATTTTGGAAGATATGATTTAGTATATGGAGGATTATCCAATATTATCATTCTATTAATATGGGTATACACCTTAAGCTTTATTCTAATATTAGGTATAGTAATAAATACGATGAAGTATAATAAATCATAAAAATAACATAATAATATAGATAGTATTATTAAAATCACAGACTACAATTAGTAATACTATTATCTCCTTAGAAGAGGGTCTTATATGACTTAAGTGAGTGCAAAACTCACTTTTTTTGTCCCCCTTCAGCCTGTAGTCTTCCGGGGTATGATGGAGCCTAAGGTCTCCATCATAAAACATTTTATCTTCATATACTTGATTACCAATCAAAATTGTGATATATTAATAATGAAAAAATAAGAAGGTGGAACCATGAATATAATAGATATAATAATAAAAAAGAAGAATAAAGAAGAATTAACTGAAGCAGAAATAAAATACACAGTAGATAACTTTGTAAAAGGTGAGATAAAAGATTATCAAATGTCCTCATTACTTATGGCCATTGCTATAAATGGTATGACTGATAATGAAATCATAAATCTAACCAAATATATGATGTTATCAGGAAATATTCTAGATTTAAGCAGTCTAAGTAATGTTGTCGATAAGCACTCAACCGGTGGAGTAGGAGATAAAACCACCCTTATAATTTCTCCAATAGTAGCCTCATTAGGAGGTAAAGTAGCCAAAATGAGTGGTAGAGCATTAGGCTATACGGGAGGAACAATTGACAAATTAGAAAGCATACCAGGCTTAAATGTTAACTTAACAAAAGAAGAGTTCATCAAAGAAATTGAAGAAATAGGTATGGCTATAACGAGTCAAACTGAAAGTATCGCAATAGCGGACAAAAAAATATATGCCTTAAGAGATGTAACTGGAACTACCGAGTCAATACCTTTAATTGCCTCTTCAATTATGAGTAAAAAGATTGCCTCTGGCTCAAAGAATCTTGTATTAGATATCAAAGTAGGAGAGGGAGCCCTAATCAAAGACTTACCATCAGCACGTCATCTAGCGGACATCATGATAAAAATAGGAAAAGAAAATAACATGAAAGTAGTTTGTCTTCTTACTAATATGGATATACCTTTAGGAAATAATATTGGTAATTCCCTTGAAGTACTTGAAGCTCTCAATACCTTATATTATCATCCAGATAACAATTTAACCAAGTTATGTATCGAACTATCTAGTCAAATGATAAAATTAGCCCTAAATATTTCTTATGATGAAGCTAAAAGAAAAGTCATTGAAGTATTACAAAATAAGGAAGCGTATAATAAATTATTAGAGTTTGTCAAATATCAAAAAGGAGATATAACCAAATTACCACGAAGTAATTATGAATATCAAATAAAAAGTAAAGAGGAAGGTTATTTAACTAACTTACACTCTCTAGAACTAGCAAGATTATCAAGTCAATTAGGAGCAGGGCGTAAAACAAAAGAAGACAAAATTGACTATTCTGCTGGTATAATAATAAACAAAAATATAAATGATAAAGTTTCAATAGGAGAACCAATCTTAACTTTGTATACTAATAAAGAATTACCACAAATAGATGAAAGTAAACTCTTTACTATAACTAAAGAACCCAAAGAAAATACAAAATTAATATATGAAATTATTGAATAAAATTATTAAATGTGATATTATATAAAATTAGAAAGAAGGAATAATATGAATAACAAAGTAGATATGGATAAAATAGTAAACTTTTGTAAACAATATGGTTTTATATTTCAAGGAAGTGAAATATATGGTGGCCTTGCCAATACTTGGGATTTTGGACCAGTAGGAGCCCTATTAAAAGATAATGTAAAAAAAGCATGGTTAAAAAAGTTTATACAAGAAGATGAAAATAATGTTGGATTAGATAGTGCTATTCTTATGAATCCTAAGACATGGGAAGCATCAGGACATTTAAAAACTTTTTCTGATCCATTAATAGATTGTAAAGAATGTAAAACTCGTCATAGAGCAGATAAACTAATTGATGAGTATACATCTTCTGAACTAGGAGATCAAATGACTAGTGAAGAGATGATGAACTATATCAAAGAAAATAAAGTACCATGTCCAAAATGTGGCAAGAGTAATTTTACTGATATAAGACAATTTAATTTAATGTTTAAAACATTTCAAGGAGTAACTGAAGATGCTAAAGCTACAATATACCTAAGACCAGAAACTGCTCAAGGAATTTTTGTTAATTTTCAAAATGTTCAAAGAAGTATGCGACTAAAAGTACCATTTGGAATAGGTCAAGTTGGTAAATCCTTCAGAAATGAAATAACACCAGGGAATTTCATCTTCAGAGTAAGAGAATTTGAACAAATGGAATTAGAGTTTTTCTGTAAACCAGGAACTGAATTAGAATGGCATAAATATTATAAAGATTATTGCTATAACTACCTATTATCACTAGGTATAAATAAAGATAAATTAAGATTAAGAGATCATTCTAAAGAAGAATTATCATTTTATAGCAATGCCACTACTGATATAGAATATCTATTCCCATTTGGTTGGGGAGAATTATGGGGAATAGCCTCTCGTACTGATTACGACTTAACCTGTCATCAAAAAGTATCAGGAAAAAGTATGGATTATATCGATCCTGAAACTAATGAAAGATATATACCCTATGTTATTGAACCATCAGTAGGAGTAGAAAGAACTATTTTAACAGTATTATGTGATAGTTATATAGAAGAAAGTCTAGAAGATGGAACTACTAGAGAAGTAATGAAATTTCATCCATATCTAGCACCATATAAAGCATGTATTTTGCCACTAGTAAAAAAATATCATAGTGAGAAGGCTATGGAAATCTATCGCAAATTATCTAAAACATTTATGATAACTTACGATGAAAGTGGTAGTATTGGTAAGAGATATCGTAGAGAGGATGCTCTAGGAACACCACTATGTATAACTATCGATGATGACACTATAAATAATGGTACAGTAACCATCAGAGATAGAGATACCATGAAACAAGATACTATTAAAATAGAAGATATCGAAAATTATATTGAAGAGAAAATAAAGTTCTAACAAAAAAGAACAATTTTCTCTTTTTTTCTTTACATATCAACTTTTATTATGATATAATTGATTTATATAAAGTAGCAGGTGAAGACAAGTGGAAGAAAAGAACAAAGAAATAGAACAATATATTGAAGAAAAAATAAAATTACTAGAAGAAATGTCAATGTATGTTCCTGAAGAAAACAAACAAAAACTAATTATGGCATTTAAAAATAGAAATGAAGAAATAAATATAATTAAAACAAGGATAGATACTATTTTCAATAATAGTATTGCCTCATATAAAGAAAATATGGAAAAAGTAGGCTTTCCCTACGAAGATATTGTTGAAGTATATGATCAAGTAAACAAAATGAATAAAACGACCGCTAAACTATATCTAAGAGGAGGTCTAGTACCATACCTTTTACTTGGTGAACAATCAACTAGAAAACATAACAACTTGGATTTAATTTGTAGTAAGAAAGATATCCCTATGATTAGAGAAATATTTCGTAAAAACGACTTATATGACCCTAAAAGAGATAGCCTAACATATACCATAAATAATATCGATTATGGTCTTCAAGTTATTATTGATAAAATAAAAGTAAATGTATCAGTATATGAAGAAAAAGAAGATGGCATTATTGAGTATTCCTTCGACTGCCATAATCGTATTGGCGTTATCAAAAAAATACCTGCTAAGTTAAGTGAATATATTATGCCTTATGTCTCATCAGATAATAAAAAATATATGTGTGTATCTCTAGAACAAATAGTAGCTGATAAACTTACCCTAAATAGAGAAAAAGACCAAATTGATATAGAAAAAATAAAAGAATGTAATGGTATAAGTGATGAAAAAATAAAAAACATGCCACTTCCAAGTGTTCAAAAAGTTAAGTTAATAGGAGATAACTTAGAATTTACTAGTACTATGCCTAGAATAAAATTAGATATTCCAAAAAGACAAAAAAGTAAAGGCTTTATTAATATTGGAACTATCTTACTTCTAATAACAATTGTTGTATGTATAATATTAACAAATAGATAGACTTTACAAAGCCTATCTTTTATATTAAAATATATATGTGATGTATATGGAAGAACTATTAAATAACTGCAATTTATGTCCAAGAAATTGTAATGTAAACAGAAATAAAAACGAATTAGGCTATTGTATGGCAAGTAATAAAATAGCAATAGGAGGTTACCATCTTCATGAGTGGGAAGAACCCCCTCTAACTGGTAAGTATGGGTCAGGAACTATTTTCTTTTCCCATTGTAATTTAAGATGTGTCTACTGCCAAAACTACGATATAAGTATTAAAGCTCAAGGCGAAGAAATAACTACCCTAAGACTTGCCGATATTATGTTAGAATTACAAAGCCTATCAGCGGCTAATATCAATCTAGTAACCCCAACACACTATATACCATTAATAAAAGAAAGTATTATCATTGCTAAAAATAAAGGATTAACAATACCAATAGTATATAATACATCAGGGTATGAAAAAGAAGAAACATTAAAATTACTAGATAGTTTAATTGATATTTACTTACCAGATTTTAAATACTATAATAACGAACTAGGAAAGTATTCTAGTGTTAAAGACTACTTTTCAGTAGCGGATTCAGCCCTAAGAGAAATGTATAGACAAGTAGGTAAACCGCGATATAATAAAGAAGGCCTTTTACAAAAAGGTGTAATAGTAAGACATCTAGTATTACCAAATAATTATGAAGATAGTAGGAGTATCATAACATACTTATATAAAAATTATAAAAATAACATAATATATAGCATAATGAATCAGTATACTATAACGAGAAAACTAAAATACCATGAATTAAATGAAAAAGTAGATAATAACGAATACGATAAACTAATTGACTATGCTTATGAAATAGGAGTACGAAATTGTTTCATTCAAGAAGAAGAAAGTCAAAGTGAGAGTTTTATACCAAAATTTAAAGGAGATACCATAATATAAAGGTATTTTTTTCTTTTGCCCCTTCAGCCTTACCATGTAAGTCTTCCATGGTATGAGTAAGCCTTTTTATAAAAGTCTTCCTCATAAACGATTTTACTATTGAATTTATACTAAGTTTATGATATTATTATATAGTAAGGTAGAGAAAAAAGAGCATCAAAACTATGAAGCAATTAGTAGAAGTATTAGTAATTTTTCATAGTCTTTTTAAATAAATATGGAGGCCAATATATGAAAGAAAAAATATCAGTAAAAACATTATATTTATTGGGTATTATAGCTATAGGACTAATAGGCTTAGGAGTAGGATCTACTTATGCTATGTTTACCAGTACTATTGAAATAAAAGATCCTATTACCATTAATGCAACACTAGATAGTGAAGACGATATAATTGAAACAATAGATCTTGAACTAGAACCTAATGATATCAGAGTAGCAGTAATAAATCTAAATAATACTAGTAATGCTACTTTAAACTACGCCTCATTCTATATAACTGAGAGTAGTGATATTGAAGTAGGGGTAACCCATAATTTTACTGACACTGCTGTTCCAACAGGAAGTATAAGTAATGGTACTACCAAAAAAGTATATATTCAAGTAAAAAATAATGGTAGTAGTACTGCTAATGTAACACTTGGAGTATTATCAAATTCTGGTACAATTATAAAAGCAGATAATATGACATTAATAAGTGATACAAATATTGATACAACTTCTCCTGAATTATTAATAACAGGACAAGATATGGCTGTTCAAAATGGTTTGATAAGATACTATAATGGCAGTAATAATTTAGAGTATTCCCATTCATCAAGCACCACCGCATGGAAAGATTTATCAGGTAATTATGATGGAGAAGTAAAGTCTTCAACATGGTCTACCAATTCAATAACTTTAAATGGAACAAATAGTCATGTAAGAATAGGCCAAATAAATAATTTAACTGCTGTAACAGTAGAAGTTTACTTAAAAGCAAATAGTTATACAGCTGATTCTACAAATCAAATAATTAGTAATTATAATGGTAATGGGTTAGTTTTACAATTAAATAAGGGTATACCAGAATTTTCAATCGGTTCAGGAAAAACCGTTTCATCCGATGAAACAATGGGACCAGATTTAAATCATACTATAACTGGTACATATGATGGAAGTACTGTAAAACTATATGTAGATGGAATATTAAAGAAAACACTATCAAGTACCGCAGGAATATCAAATCCAACAGATTCAACCCCTATGGTAATTGGATGCAATCCTAATACAACAGGATGTGATGGTAACTACGCCAACGCTAACATATATGCTGCAAGAATATATAATAGAGCATTAACTGAAACAGAAATAAAGCAAAATATGAATGCTGATAGAGTATCAACTGAAGAAGCATCACAAAATGTAAACGGAATATACACCTTAGTTTCTAACAAAAGATTAAGTAATTTCACAACAAGTAATATAACAGTAACGAATGGAACTAAAGGTACTTTTACAAAAGTTAATGATAGAAAATATAATCTAAACATAACTGGGGTATCAGGATCTGCTACTGCTGAAATCAGCATACCAGTAAATAATTTGATTGATATAAGTGGTAATAAAAATAGTAGTGCTATAGCCCTATCAAGATACATGGATGTCACAGGCCCAACTGCAACTATAACAAAAAATACTAGTACATCAAGAACTGTAACCTATACAATATCTTTCCATGAACCTGCATATGGATTCACTAAAGATGATATAACATTAAGTGAAGGAACCAAAGGAACATTTACCAAAATCGACCAAAAAACATATACATTAGTTGTAACGCATTCAACAGATGGAAGTAAGACAATAACAGTCAAAGCAAATAGTTGTAATGATAGATTTGGTAATTTAAATGCATCTAAAAGTTTAACTCATACAATAGATACAGTTAAACCAACGGTAACCATATCAAAAAATACCAGTACTTCTAAAACAGTAACATATACATTCACCTTCAGCAAAGCAGTAACAGGATTTACTGCAAGTAGTGTAACTGTAAGTGAAGGAACAAAAGGAACCTTTACTAAAGTAAGTGATACTAAATATACATTAGTAGTAACCCATAGTACATATGGAAGTAAAACAATAACGGTAGCCGCAGGTGCTTGTAAAGATAGTAATGGTAATGGTAATATAGCAAAAAGTCTAACACATACAATAGGTACACCACTTGCTACGTACATTACTAATTTGTATAAAAATGGAACTAAAAGCACAGCAACAGTTAACAGTATTACTTATAATAGAGTAACTGCTCAATTATTAATGAATGATAGAAAAGGAAGTTCTAGTATAGGAGCAGATGCCGGAAATATTAGATATTATGGAGCTGACCCAAATAACTATGTATATTTTAACTGTAGTAATTATAGTAATCAATCATCTAGTACATGTGAAGTGTGGAGAATAATAGGTATCTTTGGTGGTAAAGTAAAGATAATGCGAAAAAATGCTATAGGAATGTATCCATGGGAAATAGCTTGGTCAGGTGGTAACGGTACTGCTCCACACAACGATTGGACTAAAGCTAAGCTAATGAGATTATTAAATACCGGATATGAATCCGAGAAAGTAAATAACAGTTTATATTGGAATCACAAAAGTGGAACTTGTCATAAATCACGTACAGTAACTAGCGATGGAATAACAACAACCTATCCTACTAGTGATTGCGATTTCACATCAATTGGAATAAAAGATGGTTCTACCAAAAATATGATTGTTTCATATACTTATGGAATGAAGGGATGGAATTCATTTGGCGTATATCCAGATCAGATGTACAATTATGAATTAAGTACCGGAAAAATATCAAGTAGTTATGCAACAACTTGGACTGGAAAAGTAGCACTTCCATCAGTATCAGATTATGGTTATGCTATTGATATCGGTCAATGTAGTAGTGTAATATCAGCCAATGTTAGTACAACATGTAAAAATAGTAATTGGTTAAACTTTAATGGTACTTATTGGTTTTTGAATCAACATTATAACTCAGATGATGACCAAGTATGTTACCATCGTAGCAGTGGTGGACTAAGTTATAATAGTTCACATCAAGAATATAATGTTCATCCTGTCGTATTCTTGTCGTCTTCAGTTAATGTTGATCCATCTACTAAAGGAACCAGTTCAAATCCTTATAAATTATTACCATAAAACAGTATTAAACACTACCCGAAGGGTAGTGTTTAACATACATAGGAGTCTAAAATTTTTACTAAAAACATTTGACAACTACTATAAAATATGGTATAATCGTAATACATTTCGTTTGAAATCTAGGGGGAGTAGGTTAAAATGAAAAATAGTTTTGTAATAGAATATTTAAATGAAAATGAGTTTAGAAAAAAAGAGCGCGCAGTAAAAAAATATAACATGCTGGCCTACAAAAAATTAGTATTTGATTTTTATCCATCATTCAGAGATGGTAATTTTAAAGGCGTAGTTGTATCTAAGAATACTAAAGATGGAATTACAAAGTATGAACTAAAATTACCAACAGATAGAATGTTCGCTGCGGTTCATGGTGACATGAAACTACATTACACAGTATATGAAAATCAAAAATTAATAATGTTAGATAACTTAACACCAGATGATATCTTAACTGAAGGACATCAAAAAGAATTAACAACATATAAAGGTGTAATGGTATCTAAATCACATGCCGATAGAGATATGTTTAAGATAAATCTATTAAATATGTTAGATAAATAAGAAGCTCAAGCTTCTTTTTAGTTGCTTAAAATAATTGCAGAAAGATACCTAAAATATAATATTAAGAGGTGTAATATGAAAATTGATATAAATGATTATGAATATAAAGAAATAATCAAAGATATTATAAGCAATAGAGAATTCAAAAAAATTGAATCATGTCCACATCATAAAAGTAATAGATTAGAACACTCAAAAAGAGTATCATATTACTCATATAAAGTATGTAAAATATTAAATTTAGATTATATATCAGCCACTAGAGGAGGACTTCTACACGATTTCTTTCTAAATAAATATAATATTAATAATACCCACAAATTATTGACAAATCATCCTATCATAGCTTCTAAAAATGCTAAAAAACATTTCGAATTATCAGAAAAAGAGATTAATATAATCGAAGCTCACATGTTTCCCATAAGTATCAAAGTATTACCAAAATACAAAGAGAGTATAATTGTAAGTTTAATGGATAAAGTAGCATGGTTATATGAAAAGGTATCAGGTTATAGTAAAGAAATAAATTATAATCTAGGAAAAACTTTAATATATGTATTTTTATATATGAATAGCTAAAATAAGATGCAAAATACATCTTATTTTTATAATTATTTATTGTATAACAAACAAATGTATGAGTGAGTTAATAAACATATTGACATAACTAAAGGTATATGATATTATCTATATAGAATCGTTAATTAATAATTAGTCATGGCGTTAAAAAGCAATTAAATGATAGAAAAATATTAAAAAATAGTATAAATCATTATATATAAAAAGCAATTTATATGGTATACTATATTTAGGTGGTAAGGAAATGGAAAAGGGAAGAAGAAAAAGAAGAAAAATTAAAGTAGGGAGAGTTTTGCTAGCTATCGTTCTATTATTAGTAGTTTTAGTAGGAGTATTTCTTTTAACTAAAGGAAAGAAAATAGTAGTAAACAAAAATACGATGTATATTGCATCAAATACTAATGTCGTAAAGATATATACACTAAATGAAGAAGACATATTAAAAGAAGAAAAAGAATTACCAAGAGGAACGAAAGTAACAGCCTATGACAATAAAATAGAAAAAGATAATATTAAATATACCAAAATAGATTATGATAAAAACATATATTATATAAATAGTGAATCATTAGTAAAAGATTTAAAAGATGTTGTACTAGAGAAAGAAAAATATGTAAGAACATCTGTTACAATATATCAAAATGAAACAGATTCAAAAATAGCATCTTTTATAAAAAAGGGAAACAAACTAGAAATAACTGGTTATGATAAGTTACTTGAAGATGGAACTGTTAATATGTATAAAATAAAGAAAGATGATATTGAGGGTTGGACTTATTCAAAGTATCTAGTAGATACTGAAGAGGAAGCAACTGCTGTATACAACGAAAATGGAGTATATGATACTCATAAAGATCGAAAATATAAAAGTAGAGAACTATATGGAGGAAAAGCATCGACTTTAGATTATTATCCATATCCAAAAGTAGAGTTTGAAGATAATAAATTAATGAAATCTGCTAAAGCAATGTATTTAAATGCAGGAGTTATAGGAAGTATTGATAGTTATCTAAAAATAGCCAAAGAAAATGGTGTCAATGCTATAGTGGTGGATATTAAAGATGGAGCTTTAGCCTACACATCAGAGGTAGCTAAAGAAATATCTCCAACTGCATATAATACCGCTATTAATGATAACGATAAATATAAAGAAGCCATAAATAAAATAAAAGAAGCTGGAATATATGCCATTGGAAGAATAGTAGTATTTAATGATACACATTATGCTAAAGACCATCCTGAAGACTGTATAAATGGTGTTGGATGGCCGTCAGCTTACAGTAGAAATGTTTGGTATTACAATGTAGAACTAGCTAAAGAAGCTGTAAAGTTAATGGGCTTTAACGAAATACAATTTGATTATGTTAGATTTCCTGAAAATGCTTATAATTTATCTGTTGCTAATGCTGATTTCAAAAATAAGTATGATGAAGAAAAGGCTGAAGCTGTTCAAAACTTCTTGTTCTATGCAACAGATCAAATTCATAAAGAAGGTGTATACCTATCAGTAGATGTCTTCGGAGAATGTTCTTCAGAATATGTAACTGCCTATGGACAATACTGGCCGGCTATTTCAAACATTGTTGATGTTGTCAGTTCTATGCCATATACCGATCACTTTGGTAGAAATGTCGATACATGGACCAATGCTTATCAGACAGTAAATAATTGGGCCAAGGGAGCAGCAGCAAGACAAACTGAGATCCCAACACCAGCGGTTGCTAGAACTTGGATAACAGCCTACGATACACCATACTGGAAACCAACAGTTGTCTATGGGGCAAGTAAAATAGAAGATCAAGTAAAAGCATTATATGATGCTGGTTTAACCGGAGGCTTTATAACATGGAATTCAGCCTCAAGTCTAGCCAAATACGAACAAATAAAAACAGCATTTGCTAAAAATTACGAATAAGGTGAAAATATGAAAACAATAGAAGTACAAAATAATAAATATGAATTAATTAAGGACTATAAAAATGCCTTTGAGCTAGAAGATTTTATAAATCATTATACTGACTTTTTTGAAGACTATGATTACTTAGTCGGTGATATAGCCTATAGTAAATTAAGACTAAAAGGTTTCTATGATGAAAAAAGCAAGAAAGCCAAAGAAATAAACAACTATAAAAATGTTGATAAATATCTTGAGAATGATTGTGCTGTAGATTGTAAGCATTATATCTTAAAAAAACTAAAAAGTGAGTAATCACTTTTTTCTATTTATAATTGCATTTTAATCGTATGTATGATAGAATTAATTTGTAGTGAGGAAGAATATGAAAAAAATAAAAAAAATATTGTTAGTATTAAGTTTTCTAGTATTATTTACTGCTAGTACTGTCAATGCATCAGCCTGTACTAAAGAAGCTGCTATGCAATTAGGAAAAATAGTATATAGAGAATCTGGAGCCGATACACTTTCAGATAAAGAAGATAACTTCTTTAGGAGATTACTAGTAGCTAGTGTTGCCTTAAATAATGCTAGTAGAAAAAAGGGTTCCAATTGGTATCAAAGAATATATAATCTTGATAACAATGTCTATGGAAGTTATAGTAGTTATAAAGACACATCTTACACTTCACTAGTAGACACTAGTAAACAGGGAGAAATACTATATATATCAGAATTAGTATTAAGTGGTAAGTATAATCTACCAAGTAATATGTATTTGCAAGCTGAACCAGAAATAGTAAATAGATATGGCAAGGTATGGACAAATATTGGAAGTGTATACATAGGATATGAAGGAAATACTTTAAGTAGCAAAGATGTATTTGGTAATAAATTATCTAGTAATACTGTAAGTTATTTCAAAGATAAAGCTAAATCATTAATGTTATCAGACTATTCTGCATATACAACAACATCAGTATGTACTGGAAAGTCGGATATAACTAATCCAGAAGATAATAACAATAACAATAATAATAATAACAATAATAACAATAACAATAATAATAATAACAATAATAATAATAACAATAATAACAATAACAATAACAATAATAACAATAACAATAATAATAACAATAACAATAATAATAACAATAACAATAACAATAACAACAATAATAATAATAACAATAATAATAATTCAAACAATAATAATAATAATAACAATAATAATTCAAACAATAATAATGGTAATTCAAATATAAATGACAACAAGGATAGTGGTGTAGAGATGATTGAGGCATGTGAAAATCCAGATATATTAAGAATAATATATTTCGCTAAGATACTAATAAATATTGCTAGAATAGCAATTCCAATAGGTTTAATTGTTATCGGATCAATAGATTTTTCGAAGTCAGTTATAAATAGTGATGAAAAAGAACAAAAGAAAACATTAAATCTATTTATCAAAAGAATCATCTATGCTATAGCAGTTTTTCTAGTACCATGGATAGTAGAAGTTTTAATCTCTTTCCTTGGAGACCTAACTAGTGATTTGAATTGGACAGATTGTATTACTAATGCTAATAGTGAAACTATAAAAGAATTAGAAAAAAGCTCATAAACAAAATGGGCTTTTTTTTTCGAAATGTCTTGTTTAAAGTCAAAAAATATGATACTATTTATATAGTAAGAATAGCAGATTACATAAATAAAGAAATTATAATAATTAATAATTGCATTTTACAAAAAAAAATGATATACTTTAATAGTAGGAAAGTAGGATACTATGAAGAAAAAGAATAAAAAGAAAGATTATAGTAATAAAAGATTTATTTTAGTATTTACAATGATAATATGTCTTGTTATATCGATGAGTACATACTGGATGTATGCCTA
>CAKPAL010000002.1 GCA_934132925.1 uncultured Bacilli bacterium | reverse complement strand
AGAATATTATAATAAACTATTAAAAAAATTACCAGAAGAAAAAGAAAAGTATGACTAGAAAATGGCCATATTTTTTTATAAATACTAGTAATTATAATTATAATATGATATAATAAAATAAAAGAAAGTAAGGAGGTGAATTAAGCCATGAAAGAAGACAAAAGTAAAAATATTATAATTATATTTCTAACAGTAATTATAATTATATTATTGATAATTATTGCATTATTTTTAACTGGAAAAATAAATGTAAATAATAAAAATGACAATTTAGATAATAAAAATGAAGTGATTGAAAATAATAATAGCAATAATGATGCTAAAGAAACTTGGATTGATAAATTATTATCTTACAATATCTCAGAGGTAAAATTATCTAGATCTAGGAAAAAAGATCTCGGAGATGCTCAAGACATAGATAAAGAAATCTCTTTATCTAAGGATCAGCTTAAACAAATACTAGATAAAGTAAATACAAACAAATTAGTAAAAACATATAGTTTAGGAAGAGGTGGACCATTAAGGGACCAATTGACTGTTTCTTATCAAGTAAATAATCAAAATTATACTTTTCAAATATTTTACAGTTCAATAGTGTTAGACTTTGCCGATGAAGAATTAAAAAATATCTTTAATAATAATAATTATGAAGAGAAAAACACTGAGTATAAAAATCAAGAAGGGTCTTTCTATTACTATGCAATAGAAGGAAACGTCGAAAGTATATTTGATGAATATTTTAAATAGAATGACTAGTACTAGTCTTCTTTTTATTTATCAACAGTAGTTGTGGACAAACAAAAAAATGGATATAAATCCATTTCATTAAGCATCTTTCTTATTATTCTTCTTCATAGTTCTAGCTTCTCTAACACTAGTCTTAACTTTGTTACCATCTTTATCAACAACAGTAGTAAAATTAACCTTTTGAGTACCTTTAGTTATTTTTAAACAGTTAGGTCTATTATTTACAGATCTAGTTTTTTTAGTTGTTACTTTCTTCATCGTATTCCCTCCTCATCAGTTCGTAATTAACTTTACCATAAAAAAGCATTTTAGTCAACATTTATTTACAATTTTACTATTTCTTACTGTCATTTTTAATAAATTCTCTTAAAATTTTTGTAATGGCCCTTTTTTCAATTCTAGAAACATAACTTCTAGATATACCAAGATTTTTAGCAATTTCTTTTTGCGTAATTTCATCATTATTGTCAAGGCCATATCTTTTAGTAAGAACATCTTTCTCTCTAGGAGTAAGGACATTCATATACTCCTTTAATAATTTAATATTATCGTTTTTATATATTTCCTCATTAAAATCAGGATCTTCCGTTTTAAGAACATCTAAAATAGTAACCTCATTACCTTCTTTATCATAACTAATGCCGTCATAAATACTTACATTTTTAGCATTTTTCTTATCCGATCTAAAGTGCATAAGGATTTCATTTTCAGCACACTTAGCAATATAAGTGGTAAGTCTAACATTCTTATTCGGAGAAAAACTATCAATACCCTTGATAAGGCCAACGGTACCTATTCCAATAAGATCATCGACATCATTATAAGTGGATTCAAATTTTTTAACAATATGTGCAACTAATCTGAGATTATGTTCGATAAGTTTACTTCTAGCCTCCTTATCTCCATTAATCATTCTTTCTATATATTTTTCTTCTTCCTCTTTAGATAAAGGATCAGGAAAAACATTATTAGAATAAGCACCAGTAAAAAAGGTAAGGTTACCAATCAAAATATTAAACAAGTTAAACAACATAAAATACATCCTCCTAATAAAACTTATGCAAAATAAAAAATAGTAAGATTACAAACTCTCTTTCAATAATAAAAAAAATATAGTATAATATCTATAGAGAGGTGAATTACTATGAATTATTTCTATCCAGATGTTTATCAAAAAAGTATTTATACCATAAACTATAGCAACTTAAAAGAAAACGGAATAAAGTGTCTATTATTTGATTTAGACAATACATGCGTTCCTTATGTTGATAAAAAACCAACGAAAAAATTAAAAGACCATTTTGATAAATTAAAAGAACAAGGCTTTATTGTAGTAATATTCTCAAATTCACCAAGAGAGAGATTAGAACCATTTAAAAAATATTTAAATGTCGACTGCTGCCCATCTGCTAGAAAACCTAGTAAAACGAAATTTTTGAAAATACTAAAAACATATAAACTAGACTTATCCGAAGTCGCTATTATTGGAGACCAATTAGTTACAGATATCTACGGAGGAAATAGAGTAGGAATAACAACAGTTCTCGTAAACCCTATGTCAGACATAGATATGCCATTTACCAAGATACATAGATATATAGAGAAGAAAGAAATAAATAAAATGACCAAAAAAGGAATATTTAGAGTAGGAGAATATTATGATTAAAAGATGTACCGGTTGCGGAGTACTACTACAAGTAGAAGACCCACAAAAAGAGGGTTATACCGAAGATATAAATAAAGAATTATGTACAAGATGCTTCAAATTAAAAAATTATGGCGAATATAAACAAGTATCATTAACTAATCAAGATTACACTAGCATCTTAAATAATATTCCAAAAGATGCACTAGTAGTTTATTTAACATCATTACTAAATATAAACTTAAACTATATAAATAACTTTAATAATGTTATACTAGTTCTAACAAAAAAAGATTTACTTCCCAAATCAGTACAAGATTATAAACTAATAAATTATATAAAAAATGTAACAAATAATTATTTAGACATAGAAATAATAAGTACTATAAAAAACTATAATTTAGATAATCTTTTAAGTAAAATAAAAAACTATAATAAAAATAATAATAAAGTATATTTTGTTGGAATGACTAATTCAGGTAAATCTACACTAATAAATAAAATAATAAAAAACTATACTGATAAACAACTTGAGGTAACAACTAGTCTTTATCCCTCTACTACTTTAGATAAAGTAGAAATAGAACTAGAAGACTTTACCATTGTAGATACACCAGGACTATTAAATGAAGGAAGTATATTAAATAATCTTCCATTAAAAGAAATAAAAAAGATAACTCCTAAAAAAGAAATAAAACCAAGAAGTTATCAGTTAAAGGGAAAAGGTTCTCTTGTCATTGAGGACTATATAAGACTAGATTATTTTGCCGATAATAATATAACTATCTATCTAGCAAATAACTTAAACATAACTAAAATGACACAAAACAATCCTAAATTAAAAGAATGTCAAAAAATAACATTTAATTTAGAAAAAGATAAAGATATTGTCATTGAGGACCTATGTTTTATTAAATTAACAAAAAAAGGAAAAATAGATATTTATACCAAATATGATATTAACATATATGAAAGAAATAATCTAATATAAAGGAGTTAGGCAGTATGAACAAAATAAAAGAATATTTATTAGAAGATAAAACTCCCTTCGCGGAAGGTCTATCATTTAAGAAGATGTTTATAATATTTATCATTTTTAGTTTTCTAGGTTGCATATATGAAGATTTATTATTTATGACAAAAAATTATATAAATTATGGAATATTAGACTATACAACAAAAAGAGGTTTATTGTATTTAGAATTATCGCCAATATATGGTTGGGGTGCCTGCATTATGATTTATATACTAGCAAGAAAGCCTAGGCAAAAATTAGATTATTTTTTAATTGGTTCTTTAATAGGAGGATCTTTTGAGTACTTAATAAGTTTCCTTCAAGAGACTTTTACCAGTACAACATCATGGGATTATTCAACATATTTTCTAAATATAAATGGTAGAACCACACTTCCGTATATGTTGTTTTGGGGCTTACTATGTTATATTCTTATGGTTAAAATATATCCTTTTGTATCCGCAATGATAGAAAAGGTGCCATCTAATTTAGGAAATATAATCTATTATATTTTACTAGTAGTCATAACAGTAGATATGTTTATATCATTTTCAGCATGTATAAGAATGGGATTAAGACATGAAGGGTACAAACCATTAACAGAATATGGCGAGTTTTTAGACAGAATTTATAATGATGAAAGAATGAAAAAAAGTTATACAAATATGGTGGTAAAATAATGGAAAAAATAAGTTTAATAATAATACTAATATCACTAGTAATGTTAATATATAGTTTTTTAGTAACTATAAAAAATAATAATTATCCCAAAAAAACAACATCAAAAGGGAAAAATTGTATATTGATACCCGCTAGAAACGAGTCAAAAGTAATTGAGGATTTACTTATAAGTATTGAAAACCAAACTCAAAAAATAGACTCAGAAGATGTTTACATAATAGTAGAAACCCCAAAAGACAAAACAGTAGATATAGTACATAAGCATAAAATGAATATTATTTATCGAAAAGATTTAACTAAAAAAAGAAAAGGCTATGCCCTAGATGATGCTATCAAAGAAATACTAAGAGAGAATAAACATTATTCAGCATATTTTATTTTTGATGCCGATAATATATTAGACAAAAACTACATTAAAGAAATGCAAAAAAGTATTAATGAGGGCTATGATATTGGGATAAGTTATCGGAATACCAAAAATAGTAAAACCTTAGTAGCGGCTTCATCAGCTCTTACCTTTTCTATGATAAATACATTAGGTAATACTTTAAAAAATAAATATAGTAACAATTTAACTATATCAGGAACAGGTTATTATATAAAAGGATCATTATTAGAAGAATTGGAAGGTTTCCCCTTTAACACTTTAACTGAAGACTATGAATTAACTCTTTATAGTACATTAAATAATATAACAACAACTTATAATGAAAAGGCCATCTTTTATGATGAGCAGCCAGATAGTTTTAAAGTATCAATAGTTCAAAGAACAAGATGGGTTAAAGGTTATTTTGAAGCAAGAAAAAAATATATAAGAAAGATAAGAAAAAGTATTGATTTAAAAGATATAAATTATGGTTCAAAGATAAATGCCATAATAGGAGTAAAACCATATATCTATCTTATAGTAGGAGTAATTTTATTATTAATATCATCCGTTCAGTCGGGATTGATTGGTCTTTTAAAAGTAGTTTTGATAATATCATTTACAATATATATTGATTTAGTATTAATAAGCTATTTAATCATAAAAAAAGAGGATAATAAATTAAATCTAGAAATATCAAAAACAAAATTAATATTATATAACCCCGTATTCTTATTAAGTTATATAATCTGCCTAATAAATGCTATAGTAAAAAAAGATATTGGTTGGCAGGTAGTAGAACATACTAAAACACTAACAAACGAAGAATAAAAATACCACATAAAAAAGTAATATTTCTATTTACTTTTTTTCCTTTTTATATTATAATTTATTTATAATAAGGAGGGGCATAATATGAATTATTTTACAAAAGAAGAGTTAGAGGATATAACAAACTCATTATTAGAAAATCCTAGTCGTGAAACATTGAAAGAACTAAATATCAAATATAATGGAATTGAAGAACAAAAAAAACAAGAAGACATGACACCAGTAATAGAACCAGCAATTCCTAGTATAGGAGTGGAGACTACTATTCCAGCAAGTACTGAAACAGTTGGAGTAAATCCCATTCCAGCACCAAATGTCGTACCAGAGACCAAAGTAGAAGAGCCAGCGGTGGTGCCAACAATAGAATCACCTCAAATGCCAGAGCCACCAGTATCGGCACCTCTACCAGCATCTGAAAATACTATGGCTACAGGTTTTCCAGAATTCAAAATTCATAATCCAGGAGAATTAAATATGGCTAATGCTAGTCAGAGTACACCATTACCAGGAGCACCAACATTGCAAAATACTCCACCATTAGAGTTCCAAGGAAACATTTTTGAAACACAGCCAAATACAAATAATTTTACAGCACCACAACCTAGTACTAACATAAATCAGCAAATGGTATCACCAAACATGAATACAAATTTAAATAGTAATCCATTCTTTGGTTCACCAATGCCAAATGGACCACAACCAAATATTCAAACTGGACCATCAATGTTTGGACAAATAATGAATAACAATCAGTAAGCAGCAGACAATGCTGTTTTTCTTTTTTTCCACAAACAAATATAGACAAAATAAAACATATATGATAAACTATATGTGTCATTAATTTATAAAGAAAAATAAATATTTTAAAAGGAAGTGCCAAAATGAATACCAAAACAATAAATATTCAAGTATTAGCCTTATTAGGAGATGCAGTCCTATCTCTATATATAAGAGAAGAACTCCTAAACCAAGGAATAAATAATGCCAATAAATTACAGGATATGTCAATAAAGTATGTATCAGCTAAAGGAGAAGTAGCCATACTAAATAAACTAATTGAAGATAACCTTCTAACAGAAGAAGAATTAGATATCGTAAAAAGAGGTAGAAATAATAAAAAAGAAAATCATCCTAAAAACACTGATATTATAACCTACAAATTATCAACTGGATTCGAAGCCTTATTAGGAGACTTATATCTAAATAATAAAAAAAGATTAAAAGAAATATTAAATGCAATAGAGGTGAAATAATGCAAATATACGGAAAAAATGTAGCTAAAGAGAAATTACAAACAAAAGATAAAATAAAAAAAATATATTTAAGTAACAAATTTAATGATAAAGAAATATTAAATTTAATAACAAAAAGAAATATCGAACCAATAATACTTGATATCAAAAAACTAGATAAGATGTGCAAAGGACTACATCAAGGAATAATTCTTGAAGTAGAAGATATAAAGACCTATACTCTAGAAGAAGTATTACCAACTATCAAAAGTGAATATCCATTAATAGTGATGTTAGATCATATTGAAGATCCTCATAACTTTGGGGCCATAATTAGATCATGTGAAGCCTTTGGAGTTGATGCTATCATCATACCAAATGATCGATCAGTAGGCATAACATCAGTAGTAGTAAAAACATCAGTAGGAACAATCGAAAAAGTAAAAATAATAACTGTAACCAACTTAACAAGTACCATAAAAAAACTAAAAGAAGAAGGATATTGGGTTGTAGGAACTGATATGGAAGGTGAAGATTATACAAATATAGATTACAAAATGAAAACTGTTTTAGTAATTGGAAATGAGGGTAAAGGCATAAGTAGGTTAGTCAGTGAAAATTGTGATTATTTAGCAAAAATACCAATGAAAGGAACTGTAAATAGTCTTAATGCTTCTGTTGCTAGTGGTATCTTTCTAGCAGAAATAACTAAATCAAGGGGGATATAAATGGATAATGACTATGAACTAATATATTTAGCTAAAGAAGATGAAAGCCTAAAAGAAGCTGTATATGAAAAATATAAGAACCTTATATATAAAAAAATTATCAAATATAGTAATTTAAATAACATTGAAGATTACTTAAATGAAGCCAGACTAATAGTATATGAAACTATTGATAACTATATTGATAAGGCTCCGTTCATAGTCTATCTAAATAAATGCCTTGATAGTAGGCTATATAACTATTATCGAAGAACGACACAAAAAGATAAGTTAATTCAAAGTAATTCTATTTTATTAGATAAAGTAACAATTGAAGGTATAGCGGCATCAATACAAAATCCAGAAGAAATACTTATTAATAAAACAAATTATATCAACTTAAGACAAAAAATATTAAATCATCTAACCTGGAAAGAAGAGTTAGTATTTGAATTAAAAGAACAAAATTATCAAATTAAAGAAATCGCCGAAATAATGGATAATAATAAAAGAACAGTATATAATATAATAAAAAGAATCAAAGAAAAAATATCAAATATAATGTCAAATGAAAGCAAATAATAAAAGCAATATTTACTTTTTGTCCATTATAATATATACTATAATAAAATAGGAGGTAATGAAATGAATAATAATTTAACAGCAGAAACTAAATTAAAGATTATTAATTTAATAGCACAAGTTCAAACAAAGCAAGAATTAAAAACCTCGCTAGAAGACTACTTAACAGAAACAGTGGTGCCAGAAAAAGAACTTTCATTGCCAATTGAAGAAGAACTACCACCTACAGAAGGGCCACTATTAAAATCAGAGTCAAGACAAGTAGAAACACCAAGTATCTATTCACAAAAATATCGTGAATTAGTAAATTTAGATAAACAAAATCATCCAAGAGAAAATGTTAAACTTTCATCAGAAGTACCAGAAGGTAACTCAGCCATCAAAAGTACTGCCCCAACACTTGGATTATCTGAAGAAAATCCTCCTAAAAATGAACCAAAAGTATTAGAAAGAACAACAAACAATCCATGGGCAGCATCAGGAGCCAGAACAGTAGCCCCCGGAGAACTAAATTTAAATTAACAATAAAGTGCTAAAATTAGCATTTTTTTCATGTTTATAAAAAAACAAAAATGTGATATAATAACAAAGAAAAAGGAAGCAGTGATAAATATGGATAAAATAATAATAAAAGGAGCAAGAGAAAATAACCTAAAAAATATAAATATAGAAATACCTAAAAACAAACTAGTTGTAATGACAGGAGTATCTGGTTCAGGGAAATCATCATTAGCCTTTGATACAATTTATGCTGAAGGTCAAAGAAGATATGTTGAGAGTCTATCTGCTTATGCAAGACAATTTCTAGGCTCATCAGGAAAACCAGATGTTGATGTTATTGAAGGATTATCACCTAGTATATCAATAGACCAAAAGACAACTAACAAGAATCCTAGAAGTACAGTGGGTACCGTAACCGAAATATATGATTACTTAAGATTATTGTTTGCTAGAGTTGGTGTACCATACTGTCCAAACCATCATATTCCAATCTCTTCCCAGTCAGTAGAGGAAATGACCAATAAACTATTAGAACTAGAAGAAAATACTAAGATAATGGTAATGGCTCCAGTAGTAAAAGGCGAAAAAGGAACCCAAAAAGACTTACTTGAGAAACTACGAAAAGAAGGATATATAAGAATAAAAGTTGATGGTGAAATAAAAGACCTATCATTAGATTTAGAACTAGAAAAAAACAAAAAACACAACATATCTGTAATTATTGATAGATTAGTAATAAAAGATGGCATTAGAAGTAGATTATATTCTTCACTAGAAACCGCTAGTAAATTGAGCCATGGTAAAGTGGTTATTGATGTCGTAGGAGGCGAAGAGATAACCATGAGTGAAGACTATGCCTGCCCATATTGCGATTATTCACTAGAAGAACTAGAACCAAGAATATTTTCTTTCAATGCCCCTTATGGGTCATGCCCCGACTGTAAAGGATTAGGAGTTAAATATAAAATCGATGTTGATTTAGTAATACCAAATAAAAACCTTTCCATTATTGAAGGAGCTATAAAACCAATAAATCTAGATGAAGAAGCTAGCATAATGTATACCGAATTAACTACACTAGCGGATCATTACCATATCGATTTAAATAAACCAGTAAAAGATTTAACTAAGGAAGAGTTAGACATTATCTTATACGGTTCTCCAGAAACACTAACCTTCAATTACAAAGCAAAAAATGGTAATACCAGAAAAACAACAAGTTACTATGAAGGAATAATAACCAATTTAGAAAGAAGATATATAGAAACAAAAAGTACTTGGATAAGAGAATGGATAGAAGGATATATGACCGAATTAGAGTGTCCTACCTGTCATGGCTCAAGATTAAAGCCATCAGTTTTAAATGTCCTAATAAATAATAAAAATATTTATGAAGTAACTTGCTTATCAATCTCTGACTTAAAAGACTTTATAACTAATCTAAAACTAACTAAAGAACAAAAAGAAATATCTGAAATAATTATTAAAGAAATAGATTCAAGATTAACCTTCCTAAAAAATGTTGGCCTATCTTACTTAACACTTTCAAGAGAAGCAGGGACATTATCAGGAGGAGAAAGTCAAAGAATCAGATTAGCAACTCAAATAGGTTCAAGATTGACCGGCGTATTATATGTCCTAGATGAACCAAGTATTGGACTGCATCAAAGAGATAATCAAAGATTAATAAATTCACTACTAGAAATGCGTGATTTAGGTAATTCCCTAATCGTGGTAGAACATGATACCGATACTATGCTAGCGGCCGATTATTTAGTTGATATTGGCCCAGGAGCCGGAGAACACGGAGGCTATGTAGTAGCAGCGGGCACTCCTGAAGAAGTAATGAATAATGAAAATAGCATAACAGGAAGATATCTAAAAGGAACCGAAAAAATAGAAGTGCCAACAAAGAGAAGAAAAGGAAACAAAAAATACCTTGAAATAAAAGGAGCCAAAGAAAATAATCTAAAGAATATTAATGTAAAAATCCCATTAGGAACAATGACTTTAATAACTGGAGTATCAGGTTCAGGAAAGTCAAGTTTAATAAATGAAATATTATATAAAGCATTAGCCCAAAATATTTATGGTTCTAAAGATAAACCAGGAAAATATAAAGAAATAAAAGGATTAGACAATGTCGATAAAGTTGTACAAATATCGCAGGCACCAATTGGAAGAACCCCACGAAGTAATCCTGCAACTTATACTGGTGTCTTTGATGATATAAGAGATATTTTTGCAGAAACCAAAGAAGCCAAAATAAGAGGCTATGACAAAGGAAGATTTAGTTTTAATGTTAAAGGTGGAAGATGTGAGGCCTGCTGGGGTGATGGTGTAAAGAAAATAGAAATGCACTTCTTACCAGATGTTTATGTCCCATGTGAAGTATGTAATGGAACAAGATACAATAGTGAAACCCTAGAAATAAAATATAAAGACAAAAATATCTATGATGTTTTAAATATGCGAGTAGAAGAGGCTATGACCTTCTTTGAAAATCATCCTAAGGTATTAAATAAACTAAAAGTATTAAATGAAGTAGGACTAGGTTATGTAAAACTAGGGCAGTCTGCTCCTACACTATCCGGAGGAGAAGCTGCTCGTGTAAAACTAGCCAAAGAATTACAAAAGAAACCAACTGGCAAGACAGTCTTTATCCTTGATGAACCAACAACAGGATTACATCAAGCCGATATCAAGAAACTATTAGCTATTCTAGAAAGAATCGTCGATAATGGAGATACTGTTATTATTATTGAACATAATCTAGATGTTATTAAAGTAGCAGATTATATAATAGATTTAGGCCCTGAAGGAGGAACTGGTGGTGGAACAATCGTAGCAACTGGGACTCCAGAGGAATTAGCAGAAATTCCAACATCATATACTGGCCAGTATCTAAAAGAAGTACTAAAAAATAAATAGTTTAGAAAGAATCTAGACTATTTTTTTGTTCGTCTCACATTTCATTGCTTGCCGTTATAGAAAGCCTGTAGTCTTTCTATAAACTTTAGAGCCCAAAGTCTCTAAAGTAGTAGGTGGTATTGACAATAAAGAAACAAAGTGATAAAATAATGGCATTCAAACAAAGAGGGGGAAAAACAATGAGTAAGAAAGCAATTGAAGAAGTATATAATAAGATAGATTATAATACAAATAGAAAAATAGAATTAATAGCGGGAATAACACCAATAATAATGCCATTTTTTAATATATTAGGGATAGTATTACCTTTAGATAGTTGTGCACAAATGCAGCTAAGTTCCATAATTTCTGCAACTATATGGTTAAATATTGCCTTCAATGGTTTTAATATATTTGCTAAACCAGAACAATATACGAAGGATGTAAAAGAAATACAAACAATATATAACGAAGTATTAAAAGAGTATATAAAATTAAATAAAACACTAGAGTTAGAAAATCCCGTAGAAATATATACCTTATATAATAAAGCTTTATATGAAGGATATCTATCTAAAGATAAAAAGTTCGAATTTGGAGCAGACAAAGTAAAAGATATAAAAGGAATATGGCCATCTAACATAATATGTGGACAAGCAGTATGTAGACATATAGCGGTAATGTTAAAAGATATATATAATGCTTACGGAATACAAAGTGAAGCCATATCAGTAAATATTAGAAGTTATGAAATGGCAGATATAGATAAAACAACGGAATTTCTAAAAGATATAATAAGAAAAGCAATTGACCAGAATTTGAGTTTAGTAGATGAATTATATGAACACGAAGAAGAAATAAATAAATACTATATATTTAATAAGATAAAAAGAAATGCAAGTAATCATAAAATAACAATAGCCAATTATAAAGGAAATACCTACTATATAGACCCAACCAACGAAAGATTATATCTACCAAGTAAATATGAAGAAAATTCACTAGTAGATTCAAATGGATTAAGAGATACCAAAATAGTGCAGACATCCGCAAACAAAAAAATACTACCACAATATCAATATCCAACTATACCGTTTAGTGAAAGTCAAAAATATATCCACAATACAAATCAAAAGTATACAGAAAATCAATATTTACTAGAGGATTTCTATCAAGAAAATAAAGAAGCCTATGAAGAAATAAGTAATATATTTAGTAATATGAAATCTAAAATAAAAGTAAAAAGAAAAGCAAATTAATAAATTAGAGACCATAGACTTTAATTTACCCTAATAGACTTACATAGTAAGGCTAAAGGAACCAAAGAAAAAAGATAGTTCTAATAAACATAGAATTATCTTTTTAATATAACTAATTATGAATATACCAAGTTTGATTAATATCACAAGTCTGACTAAGAGGTTCAGGATTAGGCTTATCCAAAATAGCAATTGTAGGCATCTTAAATGCTGTACCAAACATAATACAACTACCAGGATGCAAAGTCTTAATCTTATTTGTCAGTGTAATATCTGCACTAGAAATAATATCCCTAACAAATTGTAAATCTCTAGGATGGAACATCTTAAATAGAAGAAAGTTACTACATTGCGATATTGTAGTTTCCGAAAGTTCTGATGGTCTCTGTGATACAATACCCAAAAACAAACCATACTTTCTACCCTCTTTAGTAATCCTTTCAAAAATATTATATCCAAGAGTAGCAGCATCATCATCATTTTGAACATACCTATGGGCCTCTTCTAAAACGATGTGAAAAGGAATAGAGCCCCTTTGATTTAATGAAACAAGATAATCAAAAAGAAGTTTAGAATAAATTTTAACTAAAGTTTTAGCAAATCTATCATCAACATAATTAATATTAAAGTTAACTATTTGAGCCTTTCTACCACTAGGAGCAGTAAGCAAATAATTAATATAACTTTCTCTATTAATATAACCATTATATTCAAAATATCTAGCATAATTACTATTCATCAAACTATTAAATCTAACCTTAAGAACATTAGAAAGTTCAAAGGCCGAATCACTATTAAGAGCCCCCTCGGAAATAAGAGCAAAGTCAAGAGCAGTACTAAAGTCTTTCATTGTATACATATATTCCCCATTTGGCATAGAAAGCTCAAAGTTATCAAGACATAAACTTTCTAGATATTCAATAACAACCTCAACATCAGAGAATTCACCGCCAGCCTCTACAAATAAACACTGCCTAATAGTTCTTGTCCAACCGCCTTTTACTAGACTAACATCTAAATTAAGATTTCTTGTACTAAATTTAGTTAGAATCGAAATAAACTTGTTTCTAATCATACTAGGAGACTTACCAGAAAACAAAACATCAAGCAAACACCTTGCAATAATATCATTTTTCTGATTAATAACTTCGTCTTCATTTCTAGAAAAATAACTAACTAACTTAAGAGCCTTTTCAATAAAAGGAATTTGTTCTTTAGAAGTAACGTTCATAAGTAAACATAAATCATCAAGTCCAAGAAGCCAAAAAGGCATTTGAAGAATTTCAAATTCACTACTATTAAGATCAGTAGTATAAACTTTGTAATTAATATTTTCATTAACCTCATGAATTCTCGAAAAAGCCCTTTGATACTCACCATAAGCATCAAACAAAAAGATATTAGAATAGAAAGGTAAACTCTTACATTGGTAGAAGATACCCTGTAGTATTTTAGCAACAGAATAAGATTTACCACTACCAGAATTACCTAGAATAGCAAAATGATTAGAAAAGAAATTACCAACATCAAGTTTAATATCATAGTTAGGATAAATAAAAGATTTACCAAGTTTAATGTTATTAGAGGCATCATTATTTAAAATAATATCTAAAGTAGCATTATCTATCATGTGACATTCTGCTCTAAAAGAAGGCTTTGAGATATCACCATATAAAAATCTACCATTCTTAATTTCACCAACTAAAGATACTTGCATAATACCATTACCAATAGCAATAACTTCACCTATATTAGTAGTATCATTATCTTTAAAAATAACATTTTTACTAATTAAACCATCATAATCATAAACATTAACCTGTAATTGTACAGAAACAATATTATCATTAATAGCAACAATCTTCCCCAACATATTCTTTTTCACCTATTATAATTTTATCATATAAATATAAAAAAGTATATAATAAAATTGCAAAAAATTCACACTTATGTTAATATAATATAAAGAAAAGGAGATAAAGATGAACTTTAATTTTGAAGATTATTTAGAGTATCTATTTGTAACAGGCCAGCTACCGGAACAGGTACCTCGAAATGAACAACAAAATAATGAACAAAATCAAAATAAACCAAAAGAAAAGACCTTAAAAAAGAAGTAGTATCCATCGTGCCTAAGGTCACTCATGGCTTTTGAAAGCCTAAGGTCTTTCAAAAAAATTTCAGAGCCAAATGTCTCTGAAATAAAAGTATTTATATAAGCTATAGATTTATGTCTATAGTTTTTTATTATTAATTCTTCCACATAAATAATCCATCGAAATATGATATTTCTTACATATCTCATAAGCAAATGCGGTAAGAATAGTAGTCTTTCCATTTTCATAAGCGCTAATAGTAGAATGAGTAGTATTAAGAATATTAGCAAGTTCTTCCTGGGTAATATTATATTCATTTCTAAAACTCTTTAATCGCTTACCAATTAAATTCTTATCAATAACACTATTAATAACATCATAATGTTTAACATTAGAAAGTCCAAGTACATAATCCATACTAACATTATAATAATTACACAAAGAATTCAAATGCTTTAAAGGAATAATCTTTGTACCATTTTCCCATAGTGAATAAGTCTGCTGAGTAATGTTTAATAGCTTAGCAATATCCTTTTGTTTAAGATTAAAGTCTTCTCTTAATTCTATTAGTTTTTGAAAATTCATATCTAACACCTAATACAATTTTCCCATTAAAAATAAAATTATTAAATTTTTACAAACAAATACGACAAAATATGGTATAATTAAATAAAGTAGCAAAGGAGGAGTTATGAAATGTATAAAGTGTAATGAAGAACTAGAAGTAGATGATAACTTTTGTCCTTCCTGCGGAGAACTAACACCACATGGCTATTTATCTCTAAAGGATAACAAACTAAGATATAAAGAAAATAATATTGGTTCGCTATTTACCATAACTTCCATTATCATAATAAGTTTTATTATCATGACTCTAATAAGTGGTAAGGACATGTTTAGACCATATATAGAATTACAAAAAGAAATATCAAGTTTAAAATATGGTTATAAAGTATCCATTATGAATACTAATAATAAATATACAAATGTAACCTTAAGTACCAAAGAAGAAGCCATAAATCTAATAAAACAAGATATCACAAAACAATCTTGGAAATGTAAAAGAAATATAAATGTGTCTCTAATCGAAAAAGAAATAAGTGAAAACTATGATATTCCCAGTGTAAGTTTATGTGATATTGATGAAGATATATCAAGTAAAATAAAAGAAGTAATAAGTGCAACATATCAGTTGTTTCCTAATATAAAAGGTTATCTAACCAACATAACAGTAACCAATGCTCCAAGAAATGAAGACTATATAGCCTATTTCAATCCCACGAATAACTTTGTAAATAATAACCTAAATATAAATGAATATAACAAAGTAAACAAAACAGAAATCCTACTAAATAGTTATTATTTCTTAAATAAAGATATTCTAAACAAAGGATTAAAAGAAAACTGGTATCCCAATGATGCTAGTTATGAATCACTAATAGCTCACGAACTAGGTCATTACATAGCCTTCGTAACATTATTAAAACAAAATAATATTGATAACATAACACTAGTAACAAAAGATAATATAAATAATTATCAAAATATCCTAAATATCTTAAAAGAAGGAGTGTACTCTAAAGAACTAGTCGAAGAAGCAATAACTAATTATAACAAGAAGTATAATATCAATATCTCACTCGAGGACTTTACCAAAAACATATCAGGCTATGCTAGTCAAAAAGTAAAAGAAAGTGTAAATTATGATGAAGTAATCGCCGAAGCCATTCATGACTATTACTTACATAGAGATTCCTCTAGTGCTAGTTCATTAGAAATAATAAATATCCTAAAAGAGAGGTTACAATAATGAAAGAATGTCTAAATTGTAAAAAAGTCGTAAGAGATAGTGACAAATATTGTCGTAACTGTGGCCTAAGAGTACTAAAGCCATATCAAAACATCCTGATAAACATAACCAAAGTACTCTTAATAATAATATTAATAATCATGATAGTAATGTTTATTCTATCATATCTAATATAAAGGAGTAAAAAGATGAAAGAAAATAATTATTATAATAAAAAAGTAGAAGAATTATATAAAGAATTAAATACAAGTATAAATGGCTTAACTGAAGAAGAAGCAAGTAAGAGATTAGAAAAATATGGTGAAAACAAATTAGCAGAACGCAAAAAGAAACCAAATATCATAATCTTTTTAAGTCAGTTTAATGACCTCATGATAATATTACTTATCTTTGCTTCAGTATTTTCTGCGGTAATATCTTATATTCAAAAAGAATCATATGCTGACTCAGTAATAATTCTAATAATTGTCATAATAAATGCTACCCTAAGTTTTATTGAAGAGAAGAAAGCCGATAAAGCTATCGAAGAACTAAATAAAATGTTTATAACTAACAATAATGTTATAAGAGATGGTAAGAAAGAAACAATTGATGTAAGAAAGATCGTACCAGGAGATATAATAGAACTAGAAGCCGGTGACTATGTATCCGCTGATGCTAGAATAATATCATCAGAAGTTCTTGAAGTAAATGAATCAACCCTAACTGGAGAATCAAAAAGTATTAAGAAAGACAATATAGATATAACTGAAGAAAAAGAATTATATGAAAGAAAAAATATGGTCTATGCTGGATGTAATGTAACAAATGGTCATTCCTTTGTCGTAGTGTGTAATACCGCTATGAATACCGAATTAGGTAAAATAGGAGCTAGTCTTATGAATAATAAGAATGAACTAACTCCCCTTCAAAAGAAAGTAAACCAAATAAGTAAAGTATTAACCTATATCATAATCGGTATAATAATAGTTATGATGGCTGTAGGTCTCCTTAAAAAGAATGATTTCTTTGATATCCTAATGCTATCAATCTCCCTAGCGGTCGCCGCTATTCCTGAAGGTATGTCCTCAGTAATAACCATAATATTATCCCTAGGAATGTCTGAGATGGCTAAAAGAAATGTAATTATAAGAAAAATGGCTTCTGTTGAAACATTAGGTTCTACTGACATAATCTGTTCTGATAAAACAGGAACCATTACCGAAAATAAAATGCAAGTAAAAAGTATCTATGTAAACAATAAATTATATACCGAAAAAGACAGCATTGCTAACATAAATCTATATAACTATTGTTTATCAAGTTGTCAAAATGTAACTAAGAATAACGATAAATATTTAGGAGATGAAACCGAAGTAGCAATCTATAAATATCTAGAAGAAAAAAATACTCTAACAAATATCCCTAGAGTAAAAGAGTATCCATTTGATTTCGATAGAAAAATGATGAGTACTATAAATATAATAGATAATAAAGAATATTCTTTTACTAAAGGAAGTCTAGACTCTGTCTTACATAATTGTACTTATTATCTAGAAGATAACAAACTATATAATATAACTACAGAATATAAAGAAAAAATATTCAAAATAGAAGAGGAAGAATCAGAAAAGTCTCTTCGTATCCTAGCCTTAGCCTATAAAAATGAAAATACAACTAATCCAGAAAAAGATATGATATTTATCGGATTAATAGGTATGATGGATCCACCAAGAAGTTCCGTACCAACTGCTATTAATACATGTAAAAATTCTGGAATAAAAATAGTTATGATAACCGGAGATAGTATAAATACTGCTCGTGCTATCGCTAAAAGTGTTGGCATTATCGATACTGATGAGGGAGCCACTACTGGTAAAATAGTAGACAAAATGACTGATGATGAATTAAAAGAAGCCGTAAAAAAATATAATGTTTATGCTAGAATATCACCAAGTACCAAATTAAGAATAGTGGATGCTCTTCAAAGCAATGGTTATGTCGTAGCCATGACTGGTGATGGTGTAAATGATGCTCCTGCTATTCAAAAAGCTGATATCGGAATAGGTATGGGTATAACCGGAACTGAAGTAGTAAAAAAAGTTGCAGATTGTATCCTTGTAGATGATAGTTTTTCAACCATTGTCGATGGCGTTGAAGAAGGAAGAAGAATAACTGCTAATATCAAGAAAATAATTCTATACTTACTAGCAGGCAATATAGTTGAAGTACTTCTAGTATTCATATCCATGGTACTAAATATGGAAATGTTTACAACTTTGCAATTACTATGGATAAACCTAGTAACAGATAGTATACCTGCTATTATGTTAGCCTTTGAAAAGAAACAAGATGACCAAATGGAAAATACTCTTGCTAATAAATACAACGAAAGTTTCTTTACCCCATTATTAACAGCCAAAATAGTAATTGGAGCTATCATAAAATCAGTAGTAATGTTGATAATATTCATTTACTTTGCTAAAACAGTAGATGTAAATACCGCAGGTTCATTATTATTTATCTACTTAGTAACTCATGAATTATTATTCTCATTCTCTTGTCGTAACATAAAAAAATCAGTACTAAATAAAGATATCTTTTCAAATAAAAAATTAACACTAGGAGTATCATTAATACTATTAGTTCAAATCATAGTATTAGTAACTCCAATAAGTAAATACTTCATAGTACCAAATATAAAAATAAGTTATATCTTGATAACTATTGGAATATGTCTTATAATGTTTGTATTAGGAGAACTAGTAAAACCAATATATACAAAATTATTTAAAGATTACAGGGAGGTTAAAAATGAAAAATAATAATAGCACATTCATAGCACTTGGAGGTATTCTCGTCTTATCAGTATTTAGTTTCATTGTTGCTAAAAATATCTTACCAGATAGTGATAATAATCAGTATTACGCTAAACCTAATGAAAATATGACTGCTAAAATAGAAGATGTCACTAAAGAAAATGGTAAATTAATAATAACAACAACAGGAAACCCTACTGAATACTGCCTAAAAACAACCAAGAGTGTTCCCAGTGTAGATTCATTATGCTGGAATAAAATAGAAAATAATAAAGCAGAAAGTTCTTACTTTACATATAAAAAATATTATCTTTGGATTAAAGATAGTGATAATAGAATAAGTGGTAGAACTACCATAGAAAAGGAGTAAATATGGAAGACGATAGAATAGAAAGTACTAGAAATAGAGTTTTTAAGCGAGAACTAGCATTTGGTAAAGATAATCCTATTGCTATGAAAACAAATGATAATTTTGTATATAGAGTAACTGGTATGGATCAAGTAAAAGATATTATAACTACTGGATATGTAAGAAGTAAAGCAAAAGTAAAAGGTGGTCATAATAATGAATTATTTTGGACTAGAGGTGGTGATAAATTATTTTACTATAATAAAATGCCAGTACTAGAAGCACCATATCCAAAAGTACAAGATGGTCAAATGGGAGCCATTCCACTAGAAGATTTAACTGCCATTTGGATATTTAATAACCAAGAAAATAGATATGTCAATTGCATTGAATATTATAGATATTTAAGAGAAGAACTATTATCACCTAAAGGTAAAAGTAGATAATAGTATATTCCTCTCACATTACATTGTTCGAGTTTTTGAAAGCCTAAGGTGTTTCAAAATATTTCAGAGCCAAACGTCTCTGAAAAAAATTATTTATATAAGCTATAGATTTATGTCTATAGTTTTTATTATGTCACAAGTATTGATAAAAAAATATATAAAATTATAATTTATATATTGACAAAAATAGGTTACATATGTTACCATTAATACAGAAAGGAAAAGATATATTATGTAATAGAAAGATAAGCGTGAGGGGGAATTATATGACTGGAGAGCAGCTCAAACTACTAACAAAAATGAAAAAGTTAATAACTAAAGGAAATAAAAGATTTGCTAATAGAAAAGATAGAGATTATCTTGAAGAGTTATTAGAAATTGGGATAACTGAAAGTTTAGCATGGCAAGAAATATTAACATTATCTTCATATAACTATGTTCAAGATTATAAACCTTTTTATTCAAAAAGTGAAAATTCACTGGTATTTAAAAAAGATATTAATGGAAATAGAGTATATATTAAATTAAAGATAGAAGAATATAATAATAAAGAAATGACAGTATGTCTATCATTTCATATAGATTATAATTAGGAGGAAAATTATGAGATGTGATAATTGTGGTAGTACTGATACTTATGTTAAGAATCATGAACATATCTACCAAATAAAAGGAAAAGAGATAAAATTTAATTCAGATAGAAGATTTTGCTCAAAATGTAATAATTTAGTATATGACGAGAAATTAGATAATATTGCTTCTGAAAAAGGTATAGAAATATATAATAAATTGTATGGAGTAACAAAAGAAGAAATAATAGCCTTAAGAAAAAAATATAACCTATCCCAAGAATTATTTTCTAAAGTAATCGGTTGTGCTAAAAAGACATTAATAAGTTATGAAAAAGGAGTATCTATACCAAATGATAGTTATCTAATACTAATAAAAAGTTTAATAGCTAGTCCAGAAATAATAACAAACTTAGTTGAAGCCAATAAAGTACAATTTACTGATAAAGAATATAATAAGATTAATGATAAGATATCTATATTCTTAGCTAATAACGAAAAGCAATTATTGCTAAGCGAAGAATATAATCCAACAGAGTATAACGGTTATACTAAATTAAATAAAGAAAAGGTATATAATATGATTATTTATCTCGCGGATAATACAATATTAAAAACCAAACTATTAAAAGAAATGTTTTATGCTGACTTCTTATTTTATAAAGAAAATTGTAAGTCAATAACAGGACTAGAATATTGTAAATTACCATTTGGCCCAGTTCCGGATCGCTTTGAAACAATATTATCAAAAGGATATCAAGAAGATATAATAGACTACGAACCAATAATAACCACATCTAAAGAATATTATGAAATAACACCAAAGAAAGAATTTAATAAAGATTTATTTACCAAAGAAGAATTAGATGTATTAAATAAAATAAAAAAATATTTTAAAAATTATACTGTTAAAGAAATTGTGGATTATTCTCATAAAGAAGAAGCATTCAAAAATACTAATAAATGTGAAAAAATAAGCTATGACTATTCTTTTGATATAGATTTAAAGTAGTTATCAACAGAATCTGTTGATAATTTAAAAGAAAAGAGACTATAAAATAGTCTCTCCCCAACTCAAGCGGTGTACTTAACATACACTTAATTTAATAAAATCGACATTGAGCTATCGACCTGACGAGATTTCTCTCCGGTAATACAATGATACTATAACTATCATAAAAAGTCAAGTATATTGCACTATTATTATACTCAAAATAACAAAAAAAATACCAATAATAAACTACTTTAAGTATATATTCCATACTTATATATAATAAGTATAATTAATACTTATTTGGAGACCAAAGACTCCAAATAACACTAGCAAGACAAATGGCTTGCAGTGCTAAAACAATTGACAAAAGTAAAAAACTATAATATATTATAAGTGGAGGGATATTTATGTATAAATATGTAGGTAATGTAATCATGTTTACTATAAATATCACACCTTTATCTCATCAAAAATAAAAGTAAAAAAAATGAGATGTGGGTGTGAGTTTTTGTCGTGCCTGCATCTATATATATAAATAGAAGTTATATGGATGCAATATATTCATATAACTTTTTTTGATGGGAGGAATATTATGATAGATATAAATATAAGTAAAGTATGTAAGTCATTTGGTTTTGACTTAGTACTAAATAATATTGATATAACAATACAAAAAGGAGAAAAAGTAGGTTTAATTGGAACCAATGGAAGTGGAAAGAGTACTATACTAAAAATAATTGCAGGCCAAGAAAGTATAGATTCCGGTTCCCTTTCAATAAGAAATAATATAAGTATAGGCTATTTAAGTCAAATACCCGAAGAAAAAGATATAATAGTAAAAGACTATATAAATAGTGCCTTCAAAGAAATAATAGAACTACAAGAAAAACTAGAAAGATATGAAGATAAACTTTTAACTGAAGATTATAAAGTAATAACAAAGTATATGAATATGCAAGAGAAGTTTATCTCACTAGGAGGCTATGAATACGAAACAAAGATTCAAAAAATACTACCAGTATTTAATATAACTGAAGAAATATTAAATAGAAATTTCAATACCCTATCCGGAGGAGAAAAAACCATCATATCTCTAATAAGATTATTATTACAAGAACCAGATGTCTTATTATTAGATGAACCCACTAACCATTTAGATATAAATAAAATGATTTGGTTAGAAAAAACATTAAAGAACTATAAAGGAACAATAATACTAGTATCCCATGACCGCTATTTCACGGATAATGTCATAAACAAAGTATATTTATTAACCAAAAGAGGAATAGAAGTATATCATGGTAATTATAGTTATTATATTAAAGAAAGTGAAAATAGACTATTACTAGAATTAAAAAACTATAAAGACCAACAAAAACAAATAACCGCTATGGAAAATAGTATCAAAAGATTAAAAGAATATGGTAAACTTTGTGGACCAAGTGGCGGAGAAATATTCTTTAGAAGAGCTGCTAGTATTGAAAAAAGATTAGAAAAATTAGAAAAGTTAGATAAACCAGAAGAAAAGAAAAAACCAAATATAACTTTTGATACCGCCAGTAGGTCAGGAAAAGATGTCTTAACAATAAATAATCTAAATCTATCTTATGGCACTAAAGAAATATTTAATAATCTTAACTTAAGTATTAAATATCAAGATAGACTCTGTTTAGTTGGAAATAATGGAGTTGGTAAATCAACCTTAATCAAAGAAATATTAAAAGGAAATAATAATATAAAACTAGGAAGTAATATCAAGATAGGTTACATTCCTCAAGAGATAGAGTTTGATAATATTAATTTATCAGTACTAGAAGAAGCCAGAAAATATTTCATTGGACCAGAACAATATTTAAGAAGTGCTTTATTCAAATATCTTTTTGCAGGAGAAAACATTCATAAAAAAATAAAATACTTATCAGGAGGAGAAAAAGTAAGATTAAAAATATTCTGTCTAATTCAAGATTCATATAACTTCTTAATCCTAGATGAACCAACTAATCACATTGATATCGATACAAGAGAAATGCTCGAAGAGTCACTACAAGAATTCACTGGTACTATATTATTTGTATCCCATGACAGGTATTTCATAAATAAAATAGCTACTAGTATAATCGAAATAAAAAATAAGAACATAACTAGATATATTGGTAATTATGATGATTATTGTGAGATGATAAACAAAATATGATATAATTAAATAGGAGGAAATATGAATAACATACCAAAATTAAAATTTAAATATTTAACCCTTGAAGAAACATCTGACATTCTATCATGGACTCTTAAAGATACTAATAATGTATTGCCATTAAAAGAAGGAACATTATTCTTGTATCCAGAATTAGAAAAACTTACTAAAGAAGATAATATCAAAGACATAATTCAGGATAGATACAATAGATTTATAAAGGAAAATAATAACTTACCCGAAGAATATACCACTATCTGGAATAAATATAACGATAAATATATGCTAGAAATAAGTAATTACTTTAATATAAATTGGCCAAAAGATTATAAAGAAATAATTGTGGGAATAGGTCTAATACCAGTATGCCCTAGATATATTAAAGAAAAAGCCTTTGATATTCATAAGAAAAGTAAAGAAGATTTAATAGATACATGTATGCATGAGTTATGTCATTTTCTCTTCTTTGAGAAATGTAAAGAAATATATCCAAACTGGAAGTACGAGGATTTTGATAGTCCAAGCTTATTATGGTATTTAAGTGAAATAGTTATAGACCCAATACTAAATAGTACTAACATACAAAAAATATATAAACATAAGTTTAAATGTTATGATATCTTTTATAATATAGAAATAGATAATATAAATTTATTAGATAAAATAACAAGTATATATAGAAATAATAGAGTAGAGACCGCTATTAAAGAAAGTTATAACTATTTAAAAGAACATGAAGAAGAATTTATAAGTAAATGTAGTAACTAATTTAAGGAGATGAAAATATGGATTTAACTAAACATGATTTAAAATACTATGCAGATAAATATAGTATATATGATTTATCATCTGAAGAACTAATCAAATTAATTAATAAACCATATCTTGTTAAAGAGATTGCTGAAGCCTTTAATATAACAACCAGGGAATTTGACAATATCAGAAAGCAAAAAGAAATAACTAACATTTATCTTGAAGACACCATAAGAAATATAGAAGTTATTTTAGATTATATAGATTACCAAAATTCATACATAAGTAATAAAATAAGGAAAGAATTAGCAGATGAACTAGCAAAATTATTATTAACGGGAGTTCCACATAAAGATAACTACATCAAAAAAATATCAGAGATAGATTTTACTAGAGAAAAAGTACAAAAAGATTTAATTAGTAAAGAAATAGATAGAGATTATCGCATAAATAATATGAAAAAAGTAATAGAATATGCTACTAACAAGGCCAATACCTTAAAAGGACAAGAAAAAGAATATGTACTTAACGATAATAAAGAACTATATAATGAGTTATGTGAAGAGAAGAAAAGTGGCAAACAATTCAATAAAGAAGATTTAACATATGATATTTTATTTGAATTATCCATAAAAGAAGGAATAGCAGATTCACTAGTAGCAGATCTCTTTAACATCAGTAAAAATCAATTACGTTACATGAGAAAACAACAAGGACTTTCCAATAAATTTATGAAGAAAATGGAAACATACCCAGAAGCACTTATGTACTATATGGAAAGCAAAGGACTAAGAGATGAAAATATTACTAATTATGACTATGAAAGAATGCTAAAGTTAGTATTAGAACAAACATACGACAAGTCAGATGAAATTACTTACGAAGAAAAGAATAAAGTAATAATAGATAATGATAATACTAAAACAAAAGAAATATATAATATAAATTTCTCTAATGAAAAATATCATACAAATACCAAAATAAGTAGTAGCAAAAGATCAAAAGGAGCACATCATAATTATTCAAAAGAAAATGAAACAAAAATAGCCCATGGAAAAGTAGGAGAAAAAATAGTACTTGAAGCCGAAAAGCAAAAATTACAAGAACTAGGATTTAATGATTTAATTAATGAAGTAAAAGTAGTAGCAGAAGTTAATGATGAAATAACTTTTGATGGATTAGGTTATGATATAATAAGTTTTAATGAATCAAGAGAACATATTTGTATTGAAGTTAAAACATCTTATGGAACTAAAGATAAGCCATTCTTTATTACCCAAAAAGAAATAGATATTCTAGAAGGAGTATGCAAAGATTACGATTGTAAATATAGTATAATATATTATGTTTTAATTAATGGACCAGATGTAACAATTAAGACAATAACTCAATCAGAGTTTAATGAGTTAAAGAAAGAACCATATTTATATATTGTAAGGTAAAACTATTTATCCACAAAAACTGTTGACAGATAAATGAAATGCACCCTTTAGGGTAGACATTTATAAAAGTGTCAATAGTTTTTATTTGACACAATTTACACATTTCAATATAATATAAGTACCAAAAAAGAAAAAATACAAAAACTACATAACGATAGCATATCCTGGTATAATAACTTACCAAATAATATAGATTTAATAATAACTCATGTACCACCATTTAGAAATAAAAGTAATAGTAGGGGTAATAACTCTTGTTACTATACAGAAGTAAAAGAATATAAATCACCAGTATGGATATATGGTCATGATCATAAAGAAGAAAATATAATAATAAATAATACAAGATTCGTATCTAATCTATGGGGTTATGATACTAAAGAATTTAAAATAAGAACATTAACATTAACTAAATAATAAACTAAGATATCAAGTCTTAGTTTTAATATACCTATAAATTATCTTTATTATGTTCACTATAAGCCTTACTATGTAAGTCTTATTAGTGTTTAATTAAGCTAAGTAAACTTATCTTAATTAAAAGTATCCAAGATACTTATTATATATAAGTTATAGATATATACTAATAATATTATAGTAGTTATATTTATTTTGACAAGACTAATGATAAACATTATAATTTCATTAGATTTGTCAAATAGATATCTAAATAAGAGTAGAAAAATAAGCAAAATGTCGTATTTAGTAAAAAGTTATGATATAATAAATTTAAAAGGAGAGAGTTTAATGAAAATAAAAATAAATAAAATATTTGGTCAATATAATAATGAAATTAATTTTGATAATAAAATAAATATTTTTATCGGAGAAAATGGAATCGGAAAATCAACTACAATTAGTATTTTGAAATGCTTATTAGAATTTAGATACATTAAATTACAGGACTATTATTTTGAGTCAATAGAAATAATAAATGATAATGATACTGTAACTATAAAATATAGCGACTTATGTCTAACAAATGATTATATATATGAAAATTATAAAATTCAGTATAATTCAGAAGAACCATCAGATATGTTAATGGAATTCCTAAATGAATTAGATTATAGAAAACTATATAAATTAAACAAGGATTTTAGACTTTTAAATAATAAGAGAGATTTAAGGTATTTTGTTAATGATGGTTTTAATGATGGTTTTTTAAGTTATATAGAACCAATAATTAAAAATATATATTTAAAATCAAAAATAGTAGTAGAAGATGGCTATTATTATCAAGATAGTAATATGAGTAATTTACATGTTAAAATTAAAAGTATGATCAATGAATTAAAATTTAATGATATTCTTTTTCTTAAATTATCAAATGATTATGACGTTACTAATTTGTTTAATAATGAATTAATAGAGGATATAGATCAAAATGAAGAATACAAAGCAAAGCCTTTACTTAGCTATAGAGCAAAAAAAGAAAAAAGGTACTTAGATAAAAAATATATTGATAAACTAAAAGAAAATTATCAAATGAATTTTGAAAAAGAAAGAATATCAAATAAATTGAATATTAGTAAATTGTTGTTTAGTAATATTTATAGTAAAAAAGATATCGATACTTTTAAAGAAAATCTATATGATTTTATTTATGAAAATATTGATAATACAGAAAAATTACAAATAAAACATAACATAAGTAAAACAGAGTATAATAAAATATTAGCTTATATAAAACCACTATTACCTGAAAATAATATATTAAATAATAAGCTTAATGAAGGATACAATGATATATGGTTTAAAGATGGTGATGGCTATGAGTTACTTTGCGCATTACTTGATAAATTTGGGAATAAATATTTAAATATAAAAAACGATAAATTAGATAAATTAAACAATATATTTAAGAAGTATTTTAATAACAAAGAAGTTATAGCAACGCCATTTGGTATTTTAATATCTACTAGTGATTATAAAAACGATATATATTTTAATGAACTGTCAGAAGGTGAAAAAAAGATAATTATATTATTTACGACGTTAGTTTTTTCAGATAATATGATTGTATTGATAGATGAACCAGAAACATCTTTGTCAGCAGTATGGCAAAAGGAATTAATTAAGGATATAATAAGCTGTAATTATAATAGGCTAATAATTGCAACGCAATCACCATATATAGTTAGCCACGATGAATATTTAGATTATTTAATATGCCTTCCAATGGAGAAAAATAATGAATTATAATAATTTTAAAGATTCGTTCTTAAATAATAGAACGTATCCCCCAATATCATCAGTAATTATAGATACAAATATAATCAGAAATTATGAAGATTTAGATTATATTTGCTATGTTGAAGGACCAACAGATGAGGATTTTTATGGAAATATTCAAAATTTATCTATTAGTAACAAAAAAATAAAATTTATTACTGGACTCACAAAAAACGATGAAATAAAGGAATGCCGTGTAGGAAAAGAAAGTGTGATAAAAAAATATTATGAAATTAATTCATATGTAAACTTTAAATACTTACTAAAGAAATCTATTTTTATAATTGATAGCGATAATTATGGGTTATTGAGTGAATATTATGATGAAAAATATTTAAATAAAAAAGTTTTTAATATTACAAATGGTTACGCATTTGAAAATTATTTCTTTTCAAAAAGAAATATAAGAAAAATATTTGAATATTTTAAATTAACAGAAGCAGATCTAAATGAATTTATAATATATTTAAATAGATTTATTAAAGAAGTTTCATACTATAATCGTTTAAAGTGTAGTACTACAATAGCATGTAAAAAGTGTAAATATCATACGTACTTACCATCAACCAGAGTAGAATTCTTATATGGAAAAAAACCGGTAAAAAAATTACAGCAGAAGATATTTTTGACTTTGATTTTACTGGAAAGTATAACTATTATTTTAGAAAAAACTTAATGGAAAGACAAAATAAAAAGATTAAAGAAGTAATAGGGAAAAATGATTTAATAATGGATTATTTTAATAATGTATCAATAAAATTCGAAAATAATGCTAATTATATAAGAGGACATGACATATACAACTTTTTACAAAAATATTTATATCAAAAGTTTAATATAAACATAAGTCCAAGAATAACAGAAAATAGTAAATATTTTGAAGTGCTTAAAATAATTGATGTTGATATTAATTTTGTTAATGGCTTAGGGGAAGATATAAAATATTAATTAAAATTTATATACAATAATGATATAATAACTTTGGGTGGTGAGACTATGTGTTTGATATGGAACTTAATAAAAGCATTTGCAGATACTCAAGACAATAATAAAAAAGATAATAATGATTTAGAAGATTGGAAAAAAGAATTAGTAAAAGAAAATAAGTATGATTCATTTAACTTTGAAGAAGAAGAACTAGAAGATGATGATTATTATTCAGAAGATGATGAATAAGAAAATTGTCAAAATATATTGAATAAATAAAAATAATTTGATATACTTAATTTAGTTAAAGAAAGACGCTAGTACAGGTCTATTTAATAGATTTTTTGTGCTGGTGTTTTTTTTGTGGTAGGGTGATATAGAATGAAGAAAAAAATAATAGTAATTTTAGTGTGCATTATACTATTGATGCCATTAAAGGTTAATGCAACGAGGGGTTGCTGTTCTCATCATGGTGGTGTTAGCGGTTGTAGTAGTTCTGGAAGATTGGTTTGTAATGATGGTACTTTAAGTCCTAATTGTACATGTACACCAACAGTTACCTATACTTATGGGTGCACAGACAAAAATGCAAGTAATTATAATTCTAGTGCTAATAGAGATGATGGAAGTTGTATCTATTATACATATGGATGCACAGATGAAACAGCAAAGAACTATAATTCATCAGCAAATAAAGATAACGGAACCTGTGAATATTATGTACTAGGATGTAAAAATCCATCAGCAGATAACTATGATCCGAAGGCAGAGGTGGATGATGGAAGTTGTATAATATCCACTAGTAAAAATATTGAAGATAATGATAGTGAAGATGAAAAGGATAGCAATAGTTTATTAAACACAATCTTAGGTATAGGAGTAATATCAGGAGGAGTATATTTATATAAAAGAAAACATAAATAAAATTTTAGATATATTAATAAAAGATAAAACATTATTAACAGAAGAAGAAAGAAAATATACTTCTCACCATAATACTCATATAGATTTCTTAATATATAATAATATAAGTAAAAAACCATTATTAGCGGTAGAAGTAGATGGATATAAATATCATAAAGAAGATAATAAACAAAAAGAAAGGGATATATTAAAGAATAATATACTATCTAAATATAATATACCATTAATAAGATTAACTACTAATAGTAGTAGAGAAGAGAGTATTATAAGAAGTAAATTAGAAGGGATAGTTAATAATAAATAATTATATATATTTTATTATGTTCACTATAAGCCTTACTATGTAAGTCTTATTAGTGTTGATATTAGCCTAAGGTCTAATAACAATATGCCTATTGTATCTATTATATATAAGTAATAACTATATACTAATATTATTTTAGTATAGAGAAATTTGTCTAAATTTGTTGATTAAATAAAAATAATTTGATATACTTAATTTAGTTAAAGAAAGACGCTAGTACAGGTCTATTTAATAGATTTTTTGTGCTATAATTATAAATGAAAGATAGCAGTATTTATTCTTTTTTAGATGGATACTGCTTATTTTTTCGAAGTGAGGTGTACATGAATGAGTAAAAAAGTTTTTAAAAGGAAGGAATTGCAAAATAAAGATGAAATATTTTTTTCATTAGCTCCAAGAGATGATGTTGATGAAAAAAATATATATTTTAATAGTTTTATGGAGGCAATTAAACATAAAAATAAAATAATTGCTTTTACAGGAAGATATGGAATTGGTAAAACTAGTATAATAAATTCAATATTAAAAAAAATAGATAATAGTTACAAAAGTATAAGAATATCATTAGGTAATTATAAACAAGCAACAGGTGATGAAACCAATATTGTTTCTAATGAAATAGAAACAAAAATATTACAACAAATAATTTACACTATTGATGAAAATAAATTGCCATTGTCTAGATTTAAAAGAATTAAATATATTAGTGGATTAAAAAAAATTTCATTAGCAATAATTTCATGTTTCATAATGTTATGTATAAATTTTTATTTTCCAGAGGTTTATGAGGCCATGCTCACTCCATTGTACAATTTTTTTCATCAATACCTTTCTGATAGTATTATCTTTATTATATATTATATATATTTTATAGTTATATTTCTATGCATATATAAATTAATTAGTATAATTCAAATATATATAAATACTTTAGCACTGAAATATAAAGACTTAGAAATTTCATTTTCGAATAATGATGAAAAGTCGGTATTTAATAAATATCTAGATGAAATTGTATATTTTTTTAAACAAACAAAAACTAAAATTCTTATCATAGAAGACTTAGATAGATATGAGAAAATATCATTAGAAATATTTAAAAAATTGAAAGAACTTAATTTCATGTTGAATTCTAATGAAACTATTTCTAAAAATGGTGGTGTAATTTTTATTTACGCTTTGAGGGATGATTTGTTTTTAAATCCGGAGGATCGAGTGAAATTTTTTGATAATATAATACCAGTCATCTCAAAGTTTTCAAGCCAAAATGCAAAACAATATATAATGGAATTATATAAAAAAATTCAAAATAAATATGAGTTAACAATTAATGAGAATTTGTTTAGCATATTAAGCCTACACATACAAGATAGAAGATTATTAAATAATATTTTTATGGAATTTAAGATGTATATTGATGTATTAAAAGATAATCAGGATATCGACTATACACAATTGTTTGCTATCATTAGTTATAAAAATATCAACCCTTCTGATTTTGATAAAAGACTTGAATATGATGGTGATTTGTATAATATATTTAATTCTAAAAAAGAGTTTATAAGAATGCTAATTAATGAATTAATTGAAAATAATAATCAAATTGTTAAAGAAATTAATGATGCAAAAAGTCAAAAAATTAAGGATTTAAAAGATTTAAAAAAATCATTTTTACTAGACATTTTAAAAAATGAATATTTTAATAATTACATAAATAAAACAAAAATTTATATTGGTGAACAAGAATTATCTCTTGATGGTTTTATTAATTCTGAAATAAATATTGAGGATTTACGAAATAAAGATATTCGCTGTAACTTTTCTAGTTATAACACAAAATCTATTGAAGCAAAAATTAAAAATGAATTTTTAGATAAAGTAGAGAAATTAGATTATGAATTTGAAAAAATGGAAGAAAAAATTATCTATAATAAAGAATTAATAGAAAAATATAAAGAAATGTCTATGGAAGAAATACTGAACATTGATAGTATAAACGAATAGTTAAGTAATGATGATAATTATAAAGAACTACTAAACAATAAAATTCTAATTTCTTTGGTAAAAAATGGCTTTATTAAAGAAAACTATGAAAATAATTTGTCTTATTTTAAGTCAGGGGATTTAACTCAAATGGATTATTCATTCTTAATAATGGTTGATACTAATGAAAAAGCAAATTATAATTATGAATTAAAAAATGTAGAAAAGATTGTTAACATTATTCAAGCAAAAGATTTTAATAAAGAAACAGTTTTAAATTTTTATATATGTGACTATCTAATAAATAATATTTCTTCTCTCAAGCAGCAGAAATTTTACTCTCAATTTAAACAAATGAATAATTATAAACTAAAATTTTTAGATGAATATTGTAATTATAATGAAATTAATTTCACAAAAGTGTTGCAAAAAATATTTGATAATGAATTAATTTTATATTTCTTTAATAATTTAGAAATCATAACTAATAATAAAAAATGGTTAAAATTAATATTAGAAAATATTAAACTTGATTTAAAAGAAAATTGCTATGTAAAATTAAAAGAATTTTTAGAACAAAATGTTGATTTTTTAAATAAATTAAAAATTAATGAAACAAGCATTTTAAACATTAATTATTTGAAACCATCATTTAAAGATTATGATGAAATAGTGGTGGCAATTATAGATATATTTTACAATAACAAATTTTATGTTCCAAATAAATCGTTTTATGATAAATTAATAGATTTGTATGAAATTGATAACTATTATAAAGATGCTGATGTAATAGACATGCTATTTGAAAATGACAATTTTACTAATTTCAAAGATAAACTTATTGAATCAAATTCGTTTGCCAAATTTTATAATAGTTTTAAAATATATGATAGTAAAGAACTTAATATTTTAAAAGCTATTAATTCTTCTAATTTAAATAAAAAGGAGAAAATTTTAATATTAGAGAAAGAAAATGAAAATATTACTAATATTAATGATATTGAAGACACTAGTTTATGGAAAGAAATTATTACTGAAAATTATATTAATATATCAATGAAAAATATTTTATGTTATTATAATGAAGTTGGTGAAATAGATGAAGTAATACAATACTTATTATCAGAAATTGGAAACGACTATAATGTAATTAATGATGATAATTTCAAAGATTTTGAATCAAAAATGATTTATTCTACTTCAAATTCACTAATAAATTATAAAATTATAGCCGAAAAATTTGATTATATTATTTCTTTATTTAATTACGAATTAGAAATCAATGAAGAATTTGTTGAAGAATTAATAAATTTTAATAAAGTAGATTTAAACATAGATACATATAATTATTTATTTAAAAAAAATATAATCCTATTGTCTAAATTGGTGGTTAATAAATATGATGATTATTTGAATTTAAAAAATAATATTGAACATGACACATTTATTATAGACGAGATAATAAATAGTAATATTGATATTAATAAAAAAATACAATTGTTAGATGTTATTGACATATCAATAATTTCTAAAAAAGGATTATCATATCTGATAAATGAAATAATAAAAAATAATATTTTCTTAAATGATTCCATAGTAGAACAGTTATTTTTCTGCTTAGAAATAAAAGATAAAATTAATTATTTTATATATTTACATAAATCTAATCCTATAAATATTAAATATTTATATGAAATAAATGAAAGAATAAGCAAAATAAGAAATGGTGTTACTACATCTTTATCATTTGAAAATGTTGACTATATGTATACATTAATGAACTATTTACAATTAAAAGGTATTATAAATAATTGCGAGATTAAAAAAAATAAAATTCGTGTGACATATAATAAAACAAAAATTTAGTGGTGAACCGATGGAAGAAAAAAAGAAACATATTTTATCATCTATATTGATTGGAAAAAATAAAGTTGATAAATATCTAAATGAATATAAAAGATTAATCAATAATATTCAGAAAAAATTTGATACAGATATTCAAAATGATATAAATTCTAAATTTGAACAGTTTCAAATAAATTTATATAATTATGCCAGAGCAATTGTTGATAAAAAGGAATATTTTGAAAATGCTCACAAGCTAGAATGTTTATTTAATGAAACAATAATATCAAAAAATTTGAAGTGTCAGTCCAAAGAATATATATTTGCCGAATTATATAGGGCTTTTAGAAATAAGAATGAGCATTATGATAAAGTTAATTGTGAAGAAGAATATATTATTTTTAAAACCAGTATAGATAAAGAAAAGTTTTTTAGACTATATGATGTTTGTAATTATGTTTTAAATTATGAATTAAACAAATTACAAAAAAACGAATTGTTAGATTTCATTTTATCAAATATAGAGATACGAGTATCTTATGAAAAATCAATAATAGTTTTAGAAGAGGCAAATGAAAAAAATAAAAATGAGTTTCCAAATATATATGAGTTTAACCGTTTAATGATTGAAGATTTTAAAAATATAGATTTTAAGAATACTACGATTGAACAGTTAGATTATATTTACTTTAAACTAAAAGACTATTTACTATCCAAAGAGTATAAAGAAGAATTTATAAAACGTTATGGATTAAATCTATATAAAGAACTATTAAATATGTATAACGACGACACCTCTTCTTTTGAAGATGATAAAAAAAGAATTAACAATTATTTTAATCAAATATATGAAATAGAAAAACAATATAAAAACGAAAAAAATGAAACTTAAGGTTTATTTTTTCAAAAATGTCATTACAGCAGTAGAAGTAGATGGATATAAATATCATAAAGAAGATAATAAACAAAAAGAAAGAGATATATTAAAGAGTAATATTATATCTAAATATAATATACCATTAATTAGATTAACTACTAATGGTAGTAGAGAAGAAAGCATTATAAGAAGTATATTAGAAGAAATAGTTAATAATAAATAATTATATATATTTTATTATGTTCACTATAAGCCTTACTATGTAAGTCTTATTAGTGTTGTTATTAGCCTAGGTCTAATAACAATATGCCTATTGCATCTATTATATATAAGCAATAGATATATACTAATATTATTTTAGTATGGAGAAATTTGTCTAAATTTGTTGATTAAATAAAAATAATTTGATATACTTAAGTTAGTTAAAGAAAGACGCTAGTACAGGTCTATTTAATAGATTTTTTGTGCTGGCGTTTTTTATGTTAACTAGAAGTAGGAGGAAATAAAAATGATAGAAAGTATCTATATAAAAAATTTTAAAAAGTTTGAACGCGCAACGATTGTTATCAAAAAGCACAATTTATTTATTGGAGAAAATGATTCTGGAAAATCTACAATACTGCAGGCCCTAGACATATTTTTTAATCAAGAGAAAATTGACAAATCATTTGTAAGAGAGCAGGGGAAAACAGTTGAAATAGGAATTATGTATAATGGAAAATTTTATAAAAAAGAATACACTGGTGCATCTTATAAACTAAATGTAGTCCCTGAAAATATTGATGACCTAAGTGGAATAAAGTATATTTATATTCCTGTTGGTAATTATGATGTAAAACAAATGATACAACAATTGTCAATAGCAAAAACATTGGAAAATACAGATGAAGACTTATTACAGAAACTTAAAGACATATCTCAAAATTCTATAACTGAGGTAATAAAAGGCGTTGATAGAAATTTTATAATATTGGATGAGAGTTCTACGGAAATTGTTGGAGAACAAAAATTTAAATATGATGCAAGCTTGAAATTTGATATTACCGCAAATGGTATTCCAATAGAAGCGAGAGGTTCGGGTTTTCAAAAAAATTTATTATATGCATTGATTATAGGAAATAAATTTGATAATGTAATTTTAGGGATTGATGAAATAGAAAACTCTTTTTCTATTAACAATGCAAAAAGCATGATAAAAAAAATACACAACAAAATAGGGCAGACATTAATAACGACACATTCAGCACAAATTTTAAATGCAAGAAATGGAGCAAATATATATCCGTTGTTTAATGACAAGAATAGTTCATTGATAGAATTACTTGAGAGTCTAGATAACGTAAATTCTAAAAATTATATATTAGTTGAAGGTGCATACGATTTGGAGTGGATTAAGTCAGCACTTAAACTTCTAGGAAAAGCAGATGAGTATTTTGTACTACCGGGAGGTGGTTGCGACAACATTGAATATTTAAAGAAAGAACTTGAAACTTCTGGTAAAAAGTGCTTTGTAGTAAAAGACGGCGATACTAATGAAGAAAGAGCATTAAAAAGAGAATGTATTGAATTGTATGCACCGTTAGATGCAGTAAATAAAATATTAAATTTAAATATAAAAGAAGTTCCATCAACAAAAAAAGAATTTTTTGATGTAACAGTTATTGAAGGTAAGCGAAATGAAGATACAGTGAAAGCAAAACTTTCTAAAAATATAGATAACTATTTGACTCTTAATAATCCTTTGATAGAAGAAATAAAAAAAATATTAAATATGGAGTAAAAATAACCCGATTTTTTTAGAAATTGGGTTTTAAATTGACATAAAATATAAATTTATTCATTTAATGAAAGTTAAATATCTAAAAGCACTGTTTATATGTTATAATTAAATAAGAGATGAAGTATAGGTGATTTAGATGATAATAAAAGATAATAAAGAATTAAAACAAAAAGATTTTAAAAATGAAAAAGAATTACAAAAATACTTTGAGGAAAATTTGCAAAAGATTCTTGGATATAAATTTGTAGAGACAGAATTTGCTGTGGGCAATTTTAGACTAGATACCTTAGCATATGATGAGGAGAGTAAATCGTTTAGAATTATAGAATATAAGAACATTAAAAATCATAGTTTAGTAGATCAAGGATATACGTATTTAAAATTGTTATTAGAGAGAAAAGCGGAGTTTGTACTAAAGTATAATGAAAAAAATGATTCTAATTTAAAATTATCAGACGTAGATTGGAGTCAGTCAAGAATTATATTTGCGTCGCCAATTTATACAAGTTATCAACTTAATGCTACTGATTTTAAAAACATTCCTGTAGATTTGATTAAAGTTACAAGATATGAAGAAGATATAGTGGATATAGAATTTATAAAGAAGACAAGCAATGTAAAAGTAGAAGATATACAAATAGAATCAGAACAAAAAGAAATTAATAAAGAAATTAAAGTATATATAGAAGATGATCATTTAAACAAAGTATCTGAAAAAACCAGAAGACTTTATAATATATTAAAAAATAGAATATTAGAATTAGATGATATTGATATAGATGTAAAGAAAGTATATATTGCTTTTAAAGGAAGAAAAAACATAGTTGATGTAGAGTTTACTCAGAATAAATTGAGACTAGATATTAATATGAAAAAAGGAACATTAAATGATCCACTAGGTATAACACGGGATATAACAAATGTTGGCCATTGGGGCAATGGTGATTATAGAGTAGAAATATCTGATGAAGATGATATAGATAATGTTATGCCATTAATAAAACAGTCCTTAAAAGTTAATAAAAAATAGTATTAATATGCAGTTAGTATTAATGCTATTATAAAATAGAAGGCGGTAAAACATGAGATATATAGGAAATAAAACAAAACTTTTAGAAGTTATTGATAAGTTTTTAATTTCAAAGAAAATTAACAAAAAAGGGATGATATTTTGTGATCTTTTCTCCGGAACTTGTACAGTTGGAGATTATTTCAAAAACAGATATGAAATAATTGCAAATGATAATCTTTATTTTTCATATACTATTTGTAATGGCAAGTTAAAATATAAATCAAAAACTTTCTTTAAAAAATTAGGATTTGATCCATTTGAATACTTTAATAATGTTGATACAAGCAAATATAAAGATGGTTTTTGTTATAATAATTTTGCTCCAGAAATTTCTGGTAGGCAATATTTTTCAGATGAAAATGCAAAAAAAATAGATTATATTAGAAATACTATAGATATATGGTTTGATGAGAAAAAGATAGATGAAAATGAAAAATATTATTTAATAGGAAGTCTATTAGAAAGTGCAAGCAAAGTGTCAAATGTAGCAGGAGTTTATTCTGCATATTTAAAAATTTGGGATCCTAGGGCTATAAAAAATATGGAATTTATACCATTAGAAACATATGGAGAACCAAAATATAATAATGAGGTTTATATGCTTGATGCTAATGATTTGATAAATAAAATTTCTGGTGATATTTTGTATTTGGATCCGCCATATACATCAACTCAATATGTAAGTCAATATCATGTGCTTGAAACAATTGCAAAAAATGATAATCCAGAAATTCATGGAATAGGTGCACATAGAGATAATGGAAATCAAATTTCTATGTGGTGCAGAAAAGGTTGCGTACACGAGGAATTTGAAAAATTGATAGCGAATGCAAAATTTAAACATATTATATTTAGTTATAGTGATGCCGGTATAATGTCAAAAGAATTTATTGAAAAAGTTATGAAGAGGTATGCAAAAGAAGGGACTTATGTATTTAAAAAAATAGATTTTGTAAAATATAAGAATACTCGAGCTGTGAATCGTGAACTAAAGGAAAATACTAAAAATAAAAGACATTATGAATGGTTATTTTACATTGAAAAAAAAGAGGAACCATATTACATATCACCACTTAATTATATTGGCGGTAAATATGAAATATTGCCATTGATAAAAAGTAACTTACCAAAAAACATAAATACTTTTTATGATTTGTTTGGCGGCGGTGGTACCGTTGGAATAAATGTAAATTGTGAAAAAGTAATTTATAATGATATAAATTGGATGGTAAGGGATCTTTTAGAAAAAATATCAAGAGATAAATTTTTAACAACTTATAACTATATTGAAAAGACAATAAAAAAATATAATTTAGAAAAAAAGAATAAAGAAGCCTATGTCAATTTTAGAAAAAAATATAACTCAAACCAAATTGGAAGTAGAAATCCACTTGATTTATATTTGTTAATCTGCTATGGCTTTGAACATCAAATAAGATTTAATAATAATTTAGAATTTAATAATCCATGTGGAAATTCAGGATATAATCAAGAAATGCTTGAAAAATTGACCTCTTATTCTAACAGAACAAAATCAATTAATATAGTTTTTAAGTCTATGGACTACAAGTCATTTGAAAACGAAATTTCAAAAGACGACTTTGTTTATTGTGATCCGCCATATTTGATATCGTGTGGTGCTTATAACGATGGTAAAAGGGGGTTCAACGGGTGGGATGAAAATCAAGAACAAGAACTTCTTGATTTCCTGGATAGGTTGAATAAAAAAGAAATAAAATTTATGTTGTCCAATATGAAGAATAGAAATGAAAAAATTAATTCAAAATTAACTGAATGGATTAAAAACAATAATTATAAATTAATCGTAAATAATCAAATAACAAAAAGAAATCGTCAAGATAGGCAAGAAATTATAATAATAAATTATTAGGTGGTGAATTATGGAAATAGTAGCTAGAGTATATAGTGGATATAAAGAGACATATAAAAAAATATATAAAGATGTAGTGATAAGTGCATATAAAAGAAACGGTTTAACAATAGATTCAAATAATATTAGCTATCAAGTCATTTCACTTGATGGTAATACAGTGCAAAGTCAAAGAAGTAAAAAAGAAAGTTCAAGAACAATAACAATAATCGAAGATGGTATTATAAAGTATATTGTAGGTTTAAGTAATACTGGTTACGATGAAGATAAGTTACTAGAAAATCCAAACTTTGATTATGGACACACTGGATATCATGCAAATACCTATTTTGCACAGGGAAGTAATAAAATATTTGATTATTATTTAACTGAAAAAGCTAAGAATAAAGATATAAAGCTTTACTTTTATATGTTGGATTTAAATAAAACACACCCACATGATAAAACTAATCTTATGATTTATCGTAAATTGGCTACAATCGGCTTTGATATACTAAATATTGAAAAAATAAAGTTTGACGAGTATATAGAAATGGGATTTAGTGTTGACGAAATTAAAGATGATATTAAATATATATCATTCAATAAGTTCGTAAATGATTTGAGTTTTATATCAAGCAAAAATAGTAGTAACGTTCCATCGTATGTAAAATGCATAGATTATTCATATGATATAGAAAAGGAAACAGATGAAGAAAAAGAAGAAGATTTCATTGATTTAAGAAATCAGGAATATATATATACATTCAAGACATTATCAGCAGAGGGATATGATAGTTTTTTAACGATGTGGGCATTAAGTATTTTAGCGGAAAAAGAACATAAAAAACTAAAATTTATGTTTGCTCCAGAAAAATACAATTTTAGATTGGGACAAGAGGTTCCAAAATTTACAGATGGATTTACTAATCCCATTATAGAGTTAATGAAAAAAATTGGCTTAGATAAAGAGTATGAGACAACAGATGAAGTGAGACAACAAATTAATAGGGAAATTAATCAGTATGAAATATCAAAATTAAAAGGAACTATAAGAAATCAAGAATTATTTAAAAATAATCTTAGAAAGAAAGGAATACAAACCAAGTGTTATTTATGTGGTTGTGAAATAGAAAGTATTCTTGAAGCTGCACATTTATGGGGCGTTGCAGAAATAAAAAAATGTTGTACTCATGAAATAAATGATTTGCTGTCAAATACAGAAATGAGAGATCTTATAGATCAAGAAAGTGAACATAAAACAGAATTGTTTTACAAAAAATATATGCTTGCAAACTCCGGGGATAATGGTGTTTGGTTATGCAGTAATCACCATGGCTTATTTGATTCAAATTTTTATTGTTTTGATTCAAATACTGGAAAAGTTGTTGTAAAATTGAATGCAAATGAAATAGATAAAAACTTCTTTGATTTTTGTACTGATAGCAAAGAATTACCAGAAGAAATATTGACTCCAAAAACAAAGGTATTCTTATCTAGACGTCAAGAAAAATTTCAAATTTCAAACGAAATAAATTGCAATTTATAACATGTGTTCTGAGGTGAAGTTTATGATAAATGTTTCAGGAAAAATAGAAAATAATAAAAAAAAGAATATTATAGAAAATATAATAAATGTATTCAACGTAAAAGAAGATGTATATGGAGATGCATACATAGGCTATCCAGTGTATTCTATTGAATATACTAAAGAGGAATTAATCTGTGATTTAGCCGTTGTATCCAATTATGGTTTCTTTATTATAAACATTATTGATAAAGAAGTTTTAAATTATGGAAAGATCCAAGATGATTTATATAATAAAATCGAATCAAGATTAAAAAGATGCAGTTTTTTAGTTAACAAAAGAAACTTACCGTTTACAATAAATGTATGCTCATATTCAATGGTCAATACGGAAAAGATTGATGACTATCCTGTATTTACAAATTTTAATGATATAAACGAATATATTAATGATAATTTGGAAACAATCGAAAATCAAAAGGTTGATATGATTCTATCCGGCTTACAAGAGGCTCAAGGTTTAAACAGAAAAAATTACCATATAAATGCTAATGAAAACTCAAAAGCTCTGTTAATTGATGAAATGAATAATATCATTGAAAAATATGATTGCAGTCAAATGAACGCAATCATGGAGGATCCAATAGGAGTACAAAGGATTAGAGGCATGGCTGGTTCGGGTAAGACTGTTATTTTAGCCAGAAAAGCAGTAGAATTACATATTGCACATCCGGAATGGACAATAGTTGTAACTTATTATACAAGAACATTAAAAAATCAGTTGTATAGCTTGATTGATAAGTTTTACATGACAAGAAATGACGGTAAGCATCCTGACTTTACTAAAGTAAAAGTAATGCATGCATGGGGTTCATCGTCATCGGATGGTTTATACTACGATATATGTAAGAATATGGAAATCAAATCATACACATATTACGAAGCAAAGAAAAAATATCCATTTGCCAGCAGGCCATTCGATTTATTATGTGAAGAAGTTTTAAATAGTGGAAAAGTATTTACCAAACAATATGATTGTATATTAATAGATGAGGCTCAAGATTTTAATGATTCGTTTCTAAAATTATGCTGTAAGGTATTGGGAAATGAAAATAGATTAGTTTATGCATATGATGAATTGCAAAGATTAAATGAATTATCAATGGAATCACCAGAAAAAATATTTGGTTTTAATATAAGCAAGGATACTCCGTTAATAACCTGTTATAGAAATCAACTAAGAGTTATAGTAACAGCACATGCACTGGGAATGGGGCTGTACAGAGAAGAAGGGATGATACAAATACCAAACTCCACAGACGTTTGGAAAAGTATAGGGTACAAATCCGATGAAAATATAATTGAAGGAAGGCCAGTTACTTTGTATAGGGATAAAGAAACTAGCCCGGATTTTTTAAAAGCAGATTCGAGTGATTTAATCAAAATAGATAAATTTGATGATTCAAATCAAGTTTATCTTAAATTACTAGAATCAATAAAAATCAATATTACAAGAGACAGTTTAAATCCAAGCGATATAATGATTATTGATTTAGATGGTATTAATGCAGCTGCTAACTTATCAAAAATACAATTATTAATAAATTCTAATTCAGATAAATATGCAGGAATAAATATCCATCAAGCTGGATCAGCAAATCCCGAAGACTTTTTTAGAAATGATTCTATAGTTTATAGTACCATTTTCAGGGCTAAAGGTAATGAGGCATATTATGTATATATATTAAATGCACAACGATGCATAGAGACCTTAAGTATAACCAAAGATAGAAATGCACTTTTTACCGCAATTACACGTAGTAAAGGTTGGGTAAGAGTTTATGGTTATGGAAATTCAATGGAAAAGCTATGCTATGAGTATGAAAAAGTTAAAGAAAACAATTATAAATTATATTTTAAAAAGTATCCAACTGAGAGCGATAGAGAGCAAATGGTAATATTAAATAAAGATATTAGTAAAAACGATTCCGATGCATTAACAAATACAAAAAAATTCATTGATGAAAATCAAAGTAACATGGAAATACTTTTAAAAGAACTATTTGGAGAAAAATATAAAGATAGGCTAAGGGATTTTGTTATAGATGACAAGTGATGGTAATAAAACTTTTTTAAAAAAATTTTCTATAGACTATAATAGTTTACAAAAAGAATTATATGAAAAAAATATGATTAGGGATTCAAAATCATATTCTGTCATAGAAAATAAAGATATTTCAGAAATATCACGTAGCGGAAGAAAAAATGAATCTAATATTTTGTATGATAAGCATTTATCAGTAGAAAAAATTATGAGTACTTTATTAGAAAGAAAAGAATATAATATACTTTTGTATGATAGAAGCATAATTCAATATGACTTTATGATCAAAGATGGAAAAATAATTAAAGAACGATTGACCTTTATAAAAAAGCATAATTATCTATGGACAAAAGAGGAAATTTCTAATATGGATATTAATAATTTTGAAACAGATTGGTTTGATAATGAGATGGGAATACCAGTTATGATACGAGTTGATTATGATGAAGATAATCACATTGATGTTATACACCCAATAACTCACATGACGTTAAGTAACTATGACGAATGCAGAATTCCGATGATGGGTCCAATATCATTATATAATTTTATTGATTTTATATTGAACTTCTTTTATGATGATAGACTTGATTTTAAATCCAAATTCGAAAAAAATGATATAACCATAACAGAAAATGAAAAGAAAAGAATACATTTAGAATGGCAATTGTAAATTACGACTTTATATACAATGTGATAAATTAATTAAGATTTTAATAATTATTTTATAATTTTATATAGTCAAAAAGACTTACCCACATCACAATGATGTGCTAAGTCTTTTTTTCATACCTTACAAACTTGTAATATAAAACACATTAAAATAATGATATAATAGAACTATAGAAAGAAGGGAATATAATATATGAAAAAGATAATGATAATTGAAGATGATACTATTATATCTAAAGAATTATATGAACTACTAGTAAATGCTGGCTATGAAGCATTAATACTAAAAGACTTCTCAAATGCAAAAGAAGAAATATTAAAAAGTAATATAGACCTAATTCTCTTAGATATAAATATACCATATCAAAATGGTGAGCAGTTACTTAAAGAAATAAGAAAAGAATCAAATATTCCTGTAATAATGGTAACCTCAAGAGCAAGTGAAACCGATGAAATATTATCCATCTCTTATGGAGCAGATGATTACATAACAAAGCCCTATAGCCCAACCATCCTATTACTAAGAATACAAAATATTTTTAAAAGATTAGATAATAGTACTGAAGTATTAAAATATAAAGATTTAGAAGTATCACCATCAAGAGGTACCTTATCTGGTAGTAATAAAGAATTAGAACTAACAAAAAATGAAATGCTAATCTTTCAGCACTTATTAAATAACCAAAATAGAATCGTATCAAGAGATGAACTAATGACCATACTTTGGAATAATGAAGAATACATAAATGATAATGCTCTAACCGTAAATATAAGTAGATTAAGAAGTAAACTAGAGGGCTTTGGCTACCCAGATGCCATAGAAACAAGAAAAGGACAAGGATATATACTATTATGAAATTAACAAACTATCTAAAAGATAAAATAACCATAATCATTATTACTATCATATCAATAATTCTAATAACCCTATTAGACATAGCCTTCAAAGTACCAGAGGGACTAATAATAGTAACCATAGTATTACTACTATTAACACTAATCATAGCCCTTTTAATATCATATTTCCAAAAAAGAACCTTCTATACCACCATCATAACCAATACCAAAAATCTAGATAAAAAATACCTGGTCCTAGAAACATTACCCAAACCAACCACTTATGAAGAAGAACTAATATATAACACCTTATATGACATCAATAAATCAATGATTGAAAATGTCAGTAGCTACATAAATAGCACCAAAGACTTCAAAGACTATATTGAGATGTGGATACACGAAGTAAAAATACCAATATCAAGTCTAATTCTTATGACCCATAATCATAAAAATCAAGTACCAAAAGAATATATCGAAGAAATAAGAAGACTAGATAACTACATTGATCAAATCCTCTACTATGTAAGAAGTAACTATACTAGTGAGGACTTCATCTTCAAAAAAGTAAAACTAGAAAAAATAATCTCATCAGTAGCCCTTAAAAATAAAGATGACTTCTTAGAAAATAAAATTGACCTAATCGTCGATATAAAAAATACTGAAGTCTATACCGATACCAAATGGTTAGAATTCATTTTAAATCAAATTATCAATAACAGTATCAAATACAAAAAAGATATTCCAAACTCCTATATCCAAATAAAAACACAAGAAGACAACAATCAAATAGTCCTATCCATCAAAGATAACGGTATTGGCATACCAAAAAGTGATATCCCTAATGTTTTCAAAAAATCCTTTACCGGTACTAATGGCAGAGATAAAATCAAATCAACAGGCATGGGCCTATACATAGCCAAAAAATTATGTACCAAACTAGGTCATAAAATAGAGATAGAATCTGAAGAAAAAGAATATACCATTGTCAAAATAACCTTTGGTAAAAATAAACTTTATCACCCAGAAGACTAACCTTACAAAAAAGTAATATACTGTAATATTAAAATTACGACAAATATCCTATTATCTAGTATTATTAATTACGAAAGGAAGGAAAATAATATGGAAAATATACTAAAAATAGAAAATATTGAAAAATACTATGGAAGTAAATCAAGTTTAACTAAAGCCATAGATAACATATCATTTGAAGTAGAAAAAGGAGAGTTTGTCGCTATCATGGGTTCTTCAGGTTCAGGTAAAACAACATTACTAAACTGCATATCCACAATTGATAAAGTAACCGCCGGACATATTTTTGTAGGAGGAACTGACATAACAAAACTAAAAGGAAATGATTTAAACAAGTTTAGAAGAGAAGACTTAGGTTTCATCTTTCAAGACTTCAATTTATTAGATACCTTAACAGCCTATGAAAATATAGCACTAGCCTTATCAATTCAAAATGTAAGTCCCAAAGAAATAGATAAAAGAATAAATAAAGTTGCAAAAGAACTAGATATCGAATCAGTACTAAAAAAATATCCTTACCAAATGAGTGGAGGACAAAAACAAAGAGTAGCAGCAGCTCGCGCCATAATAACAAATCCATGCCTAATACTAGCAGACGAGCCAACTGGAGCTCTAGATTCTAAGTCATCAAAAATGCTCCTAGAAAAACTAACATACCTAAATAATGCTTTAGGAGCCACTATTCTAATGGTAACTCATGATGCTTATGCCGCAAGTTACGCTACTAGAATAATCTTCATAAAAGATGGTAAAATATATAACGAAATCCGTAAAGGAAATGATACCAGAAAAGAATTCTTTGATAAAATAATAGATGTCGTAACCTTACTAGGAGGAGACATAAATGATGCTCTTTAAATTGTCACTAAAAAACATAACCAAAAGTATCAAAGATTATGCCATCTATTTCTTTACCCTAGTACTAGGAGTAGCCATTTTCTATGTCTTCAATGCCATAGATAGTCAAACAGTAATGCTAAATGTCTCATCATCAAAGTATGAAGCAATAGAACTAATGACCACCATTCTAGGAGGAGTAAGTGTCTTTGTCTCATTCATTCTAGGATTTCTAATCATCTATGCCAGTCGTTTTCTCATAAAAAGAAGAAACAAAGAATTTGGAATCTACTTAACCCTAGGAATGCCCAAAAGAAAAATATCTCTAATACTTTTCTTTGAAACTCTTATAATAGGAGTCATCTCTTTAGGAGTAGGCCTAGCCCTAGGAACAGTTTTATCACAACTAATGAGTATCTTAGTAGCCAATATGTTTGAAGCCGACTTAACAAAATTCCAGTTTACATTTT
>CAKPAL010000001.1 GCA_934132925.1 uncultured Bacilli bacterium | reverse complement strand
TTTGTCGTCAACTTAATTATACCAGAATGGTATCTTTTTTTATATTAAATTTGTAACATATGTATTATAACTCAACAATATAAAAAGAATATTACTTTTTATTGCAATATCCTAATTATTCTTAGCAAAATTATAAGAATCTTTTACCATATCTTCAATACCATACTCTGCTGTCCAATTAAGTATATCTTTAGCTTTAGAAACATCAGCATAACAAGAAGCAACATCTCCTTCTCTTCTACCAACAATTTTGTATGGTACATCAACATTATTGTACCTTTTAAAAGCCTCAACCAATTCAAGTACACTATATCCATTACCAGTACCCAAATTAAAAGTATCAATTCCATTATTGTTAATCACCCATTCTACAGCCTTTATATGGCCTTTTGCTAAATCAACAACATGAATATAATCTCTTACTCCTGTACCATCTATAGTATCATAATCATTACCGAATATTGATAATTTTTTTAATTCATGAGTGGCTACTTTAACAATATAAGGCATCAAATTATTAGGTATGTCATTAGGTGATTCTCCAATCAAGCCACTTTTATGTGCGCCAATTGGATTAAAATATCTAAGTAGTGCAATATTCCAACTATTATCAGAATAATATAAATCACTAAGTATTCTTTCATTTATAATTTTAGTTTCTCCATAAGGATTAGTAGCATGACCAACTTCAGCACTTTCTTTTATAGGTAAACTTTTAGGAGTTCCATAAACAGTAGCACTAGAAGAAAATACTATATTCTTTACATTATATTCTTTCATAACTTCGCATAATGCAAGTGTACTATCAATATTATTTCTATAATACATAATAGGTTTTTGTACAGACTCACCAACAGCCTTATAACCAGCAAAATGAATTACTGCATCTATTTTATGCTCTTCAAATATTTTTCTTAATAATATTCTATCACAAACATCACCTTCATAAAATACTAGACTTTTTCCAGTTATCCTCTCTACTTTATCTACTACGTCCCTTTTAGAATTATATAAATTATCAATAATAACTACATCATAATTATTATTTAATAACTCTACCACAGTATGACTACCAACATAACCAGTACCACCTGTTACTAATATCTTCATAAACACCTCCACTAATTGCCATTAATAAATTCATCTATTATTCTTACCATTTTACTAGTATTACTTCTAAATTTTTTAGGTTTAAATTTCTTTGCTCTTTCTAACACTTCTCCTAAGTCATCATCTTCATATAATGGTAATACATAACCAGCGTTAGCAAAATTAGTAGTAATTTGTAATTGATGATCATTCATATGCTCATCGTATTTAGCAAGTCTAGGAGCTACAATAACCTTTTTATTATGTTGTAACCCAGTAATAATAGAACCAACACCTCCATGAGTAATAAGCAAATCACATTTAGATATTAAATCTGCAAACTTTTCTCTATCAATTAAATCAAATATTTCCATATCTTTACTTTCAAATTTAGTATGACCAGCCTGTACCACAACCTCATCCTTTATATTACCTTTATCTATTTCTTTTTGTACTGACTCAAGTAATCTTGTAAATTGCTTATCTTGAGTACCTAATGTTATTAAAATCATCAGAAAATCCACCCTCCATACGTTGCATTAGGGTATAGTTCTAACATTTCTTTCCACTGAACTATAAATAAATCAGCAAACTTATAAACTATACTACCTGTTCTAGACTTTGTCTTAGAATTAGCAAACGTTTCTATAAATATTATTTTACTGCCAAATATTTTGCCAATAAGACACATAGGACCGGCAGTATGAGCCCCAGTCGAAACTATATATTTAGGTCTTACCTTAATATATATAAATAATGATATGAAACTATTTAATAATAACTTAAACGGATATATTATCTTTTTACCCAAAGTAGTATAACTACCATATATCAAATACGATACTCTTTTAGGATATTTTTTCTTCAAACTCATATTTGATTTTGTTCTTTCAGTTACAATATAATAATCATATTTGTCAAATAACTCTTTTAATTGTGTCAATTCCTCTAAATGACCACCAGTTGAAGAAATAAATAATACTTTCTTTTTCTTCATTTTACTCTCCTCCATTAACATAACTAATGAATTGTTTTTTAGTCGTATAATTAACTATTACCCACCTAGGAAGCCTAAATTTATCAATACCAGGTGTTACTTTTGTTTTACCACCAGCATATTCTCCCGCAAAAGCCATTGTAAAACCTGCTTCTTTAAGTACTTTGATACTATAATCATTATATTCATAAAACGGATAGCAGAACACTGTACTTCCATCTAACTTTTCACGACTAGTTTTTAAATCTGTCAACAACTTATCGTGATCCATACATTTTATTTCTCCACCCTGTCCACCACTGCAAAGACCTCCATTATGAATATTATCGCCATGTGAATGAATTTCAAAATACTCAGACTCAAATTGTTCCTTATCATACCAACTAGTTATTAAAAACAAAGTCGCATTAATTTTATATTCATCAACATATTTTCTTGCAACATCTGCTCTCCACCCATCATCAAATGTAATAACTACACTCTTTTGAGGTAATTGTAATTTTTTATCTATATACATTTCAAGTTCTTTCATTGTAGGTGTAAAGAAATTATTATCTTTAATATAAGAAAAATGTTCTTTTAATTGACTAGCAGAATGACAAATTACCTGATTACAAGTCTTATCATCATCTTCATAAGCAAAATGATAGTTAAGAACGGGAACTCCATTAGCATTTTTTAATTCAGTATTATTATTTTCTTTAGTTTCTTTTATTTCATCTTTCTTAACATATAACAATCTATTATTAAACTCTATTCCATATCTATTATCACCCTTAATAATAATTGGTAAATCAAAAGACTTATTAAAAGTATACACTAAATTATTATTTTCATCATAGAAGGAAGTCTTATCATTAGTAACAATATTTTCATTAAATAATATATAACTTTTATATCTATCGCTATATAAGGTTAATGCATCTATTTTATCAACATCTTGATATTTTACATAATACTCATCATCAAAATCTTTAATCTTAAAATATTTAGTATCAGAAGTAATTTCAATTTCATCAAGATTTAGTTCTACATCCTTACCAATAAGACCAGTTTCATTACCATTTTTATCATAAATTTTTACCTCATCATTAGTTTTAACATATTCATTATAATGACTAGTAATTTTTTTAACAATATCTTTTTCATTCAACATATTATTTTTTTCATAAAAATAATTATATCCAAAATAACCACCTATGCACAACACTATAATAAGCGATACTATAATTACAAACATATTTTTTTTATTTTTTCTCTTTCTCATAACAAATCTCCATACATCTCAATCATTTACATCTCGAATAGATTCTCTAACAACCAACAGAATTAAACTACACAATATTGATAAAGTGAGTAATGGCATAGTTCTTTCAATAACATGTCCAGAAAAGGCAGCTGTAAATAGTGCCAAAGATGGTGAAGATAAAAATAACAAATTTCTAAAATTAAACAGTTCTTTTTTATTTTTCAACATCATATAAGCAGAATAACAAATAACCGCAAAATAACCACCAATAAATAACAAACATCCAACAATACCATAACTATAGAATTGATAACTATAATCAGATTCAGTATATATATAATTTAAATTATATCCAAGGCCAAAATATTTATCTAATGAATTATTATTATCAATATATATTTCCCTTAATATTGATGTTTTTAGTTTTCTATAATCGTTATCACTAGAAGTTTGTAAATAATTACACCAAAATTCAGGATTATTATTGGCACCATATGAATTTATAATAAAATCTGACACTCCCATATAATCACTATAATTATCAAAAAAACTCAAAAAGTCATCTTCTTCATCATTACTCATTTCATAACAATTTACTTTCTTTATACTATTCCATTTTTCAGCAAAAACTGCCGAATCCTCCTCATTTGCTTTCAAATTATTTTCAATACGTTTTACTGAAGAAATGTCATTATTATCAAATTTCATTTCATATCTCCTAGGGCAAAAATTAAACAAAATTAAACTAGCAATCATTATTATACAAATTTTTTTTACATTGTTCAATTTAATTCCATTCTTTTTATATCTATTATACAAAAGGAAAAATATATATAATGCAAAAAACATAATGAAAACCGCAATTACACCATATGTAGAAACCTTAGTACCAATCATATACATACACAAAATCATACTACATAATTCAATATAATTAATTAATTTTTTTTCTTCATAAGCAGAATAAAATAGTATCGGCAATATCATAAAAGTTATCGATGATAATTGATTAGCCGAAAAATAAGGTCCCATACAAGTAAGTTCATAAAAAGATAAACTATATTTATTATCAAAACCAAACCAATCAAAAATTGATTTTAAACATCTAGCACCATTTTCACCATATGCAGCATAACCGAAACCAAAAATATCGCCTAAAATAATTGGTACACTAATCATTAAAGAAAAAATTCTAATAATTTTTAATAAATAATTTTTGTCAACATTTAAATAATATAAACTCATCATCAAGATCAAAGGATTAATAAATGTTTTATACAAATAATAGAATTCCTTTGCAAAATTCAAAGTATGATTAGGGTATATACTTTCATCAAACAAGGTCATATTATAACAATGAAGAGCAAAATATATAAAAAATATAAGAGCAAAAATAAAATATCTAAAAAATCTTTTTTTACCATTACCACATAATATTGATAAGCACCCAAGAACAAGAACTAAGATAATATTAACAATTTCTAATAGAGAAAAACCAAATATTTGAATATCATGAATACTACTTGCTCTAATAACATCAAAAATTGGTTGAATTAACAATAAAATTGTAACAACAACTTTAGAAATATTAACAACTTTTGCTTTATCAATTTTTTTTAACATAATTAAACACCAACTCTCAATATATAAATAACCAATACTAATTATATAATAAATCAAAAGATAAGTAAAGTTTTAATTTAAATATTTACTTATTATCAATACTAGCAAATAACAAAATCCAATCATTAATAATCTTATTCATTTTAAAATTGTCATTATATTTTTTACATTCATAAGACATTTTCTCCAAGTACTTATCATCAACCATTAAATTTAACAATTTTTGTTTATAATCGACAATATTATCAGCGATAATACCAGTTTTATTATTTATAATTTGTTCCGATGCTGACTCACCAAAATTAAATGATACTGTAGGAACACCACATTCATTGGCTTCTAATATTGATAGACTAAATCCCTCAAACAATGAAGTGTTCAAATTGATTGATGAACCTAATAATACTTCTTTTGGATTATCGGTAACACCCATAATTTTTATTCTATTTTTATCATACGTTTTTTCTAATAATTTATTCAACATATCTCCGTCACCATAAATTTCAAAAACCCAACCATTTAAAGAATCATTATCAGAAAAAAGTTCATTAACAATATCTATCATCAAATCAATTCTTTTTTCATATGAAAGCCTAGCAATAGTTACCAGTTTTTTATTCGACACAACATTAGATTTTAACTTGCTATTAAACCTAACTGCATTATAAATATAATAACAATTACTTAAACCATTGGCAATTGCCTTTTCACATGAAGCTTTGCTAAGCCAAAGGAATCTAACTTTGTTATTAAATTTAAATAGAGTTCTTTTATTGCCTCTTTGACTAAAAGCATAATCAGCAGAAGAATGTTGCTGATAAATTGTTTTTTCTAAATATTTGTTAGGGATTGCATTCAATAATAAATAATGTGAAACAATAATATAATCAGGATCATAATTTTCTATAAAAATACCCATCTTCTTATAATCAGTATTTATCTTCCTGATTTGCCTGATATATGTAAATATACTAATTTTAAATTTAAGAACTGAAGACTTCAAAGGATAGTCCCAATCATCGACTTTATTTATAGTATCAACAATTAATTTTCTATCATAATTTTCATTTAAATCAACCTTATTATCCCTAAGATTTAAGATAGCAACACTATAACCCTTTTTTATTAGTTCTTCTCCTAATAACCTATTAACTTGCCAAATACCACCATAGGATTTACCAAGTAATTGTAAAATTAAAACTTTTTTCATATTATCTCCATCACTTTCTATTTGTCATTGTTATTCCCTGGTTAAAAGATATATCCAAAGCCATATGATTAACTCGTTCTTCCTTTGGAGGAAGTTTCATGTAATCTCCATACTGCATAGTTAAAAACTTATCATTATCATTTAATCCATTATATTTTTTACCCTCAAAAAGCACTGCTTTTAAAGGAAAAATGTCATCAATCAAAAAATAATCTTTTTTTAAATTAATCAAAGAGTTAAAGCAAACAACATGAGTATACATATTTTTTTTACCATTAAATTTTCTAGAGAAAAAATCAATAAACCACAACAAAAAATGTGAGGTAAATATACAACAAATAGCAGATAAAAACTTATGTCTGCAAGAACAAATATTAATTATCTTCTTTTTTACCAAAACTGTATCTGATAAAACTTGAATGATTGCAGCCTTTATATAACTTCTTTTAAAATTATCATCAGTATAATCATAAGGAAAAATATCAACAAATATTCCTTTGTGATTATTAAGGTCTTTAGAACTTTCTTCATTAAAAGTGGTACCATTTTTTCTTATCTTTGCGAATGGTAAATGATAATTTTTATCAGTATTAAAATAATCAAAAAAATATTTGCTATCTAACTCACTTCTAACTATAGAGGAAAATTTTACAAAATCATCTCTCATCATTCCAATATCCAAATCATCATCCCATGGGATAAATCCATTATGACGCACAGCACCTAATAGTGTTCCACCTATAAGAAAAAAACTAATATTATTTTTTTTACATATTCTATCTATTTCATTCAAAATTTCAAGTTCTGTTTTCTTCAATTTACCCAATGTTTCATCATCTATCTTTTTAAAACCCATACTCATCTTTATACTCTCCCAACCAAAAAAATAATACTAGCAAAAAATTTATTAAACAATAATAAATATATTCCTTTTAAATTAGTATAAAAATATTTATTATGTCTATATTTTGGAAATATTTGTTTAACATTTTGTTTAGCAGCTTTAACAGCATTATCAAAATCAATCTTACTCTTATAATTTGATGACTGCTTAATAAAAGTTGCATAAAGATATCTTACATAAGAATACTCTATTTCACTATAATAATTATCATATAATCCTTTTTCCTTATAAAATTCTACTATACCATTCCAATTATCAATATAACAATACAATCTATCATCAAATGTTTTAGTAATAGAACCTTCTCTCTGCACATAATAATATAAATTCTCATGAACAAATCCGATAGTTTTCACATAAGGAATTATCTTATATAAAAACTCAACATCTTCAAACCAAACATTTCTTTTAAATCTAACTTCATTATCAAATAAAGTTTTTTTGTAAATTTTATTCCAAACGGAAGTATACATATTAATCATATATTTTTTTAAGTCATTAGTATAATAAATATCCTCTTTTAATGCTGGCGTAACATATCTCATCAGTTTTCCATCATCATCAACCATTTGTAAATTGCACTCAACAATATCAAAAGAATTTTCTTTAGCTTTATTATACATTTTTTCAAACATTGTTTTATCAACATAATCATCACTATCAACAAATGCTATATATTCACCATTTGCATGTTTAATACCAAAATTTCTAGCATCAGATATTCCACCATTCCTCTTAATATAAGGCTTTACATTTGAAAACTTATTAGCATATTTATCAATTATTTTCTGACTATTGTCAGGACTACCATCATTAACTACTATTATTTCAATATTTTCAAGAGTTTGATTAACCAAACTATCCAAACACCTATCCAAATATTTTTCGACATTATACACAGGAACTATAATACTTAACTTGATCACTATTTACCACCAATCCTTTTCAAATATTTAATGGATTTGTAATATCCATGATATGCTAAAAAACATATTAGTCTAAACTTAAAACTTTTATTTTTATAATATACATTTTCATAGTATTTACTATATTTTTCGTGCATAATATTTCTAATTCTTAAAAGCATATTATATTTATCAAATTGTACAAATCTAAGAGAAGCACCATACAATAAATGCTCAATATACAAATACTCCAATTCATCACTATACTCAACAGTTATTTTATCGGAAAGATTATTCATAACTATAAATATATCTTCCATTTTCTTATTATAAGTAACCTGTTTCATACTCGAACCATCTCTAATAAGATAATGATAAAAAGCCTCCTCTATATATCCAATTTTGTTGGTATACATACCAAGGATTGGTATTGATGCTAAATCTTCATAAATAACTCCTTCTAAAAATTTAAAATTATTATCAATTAAAAGTTTTCTCTTATACAACCTAGCAACTGGTCCCATATGTGATGTCATAAAATTCTTATTCATTTCATCTTTTATAACCCAAAAATTTTTAAACAAAGAAGTACCATTAGTAGTCTCTTTTATGATATCACTGACAATTATATCATAATCATTTTTAATAATTTCATTATATAGTTTCTCAAGCATTGTATTTTCAATATAATCATCACTATCAACAAAAGTAATATATTCAGCAATACTTTTTGTTAATCCAAAATTTCTCGCAGCAGCTTGTCCTTTATTTTCTTGAGTATAACTTTTAATACGCTTATATTTTTTAGCATATTTATTTATAATAATTTGACTATTATCTGTACTTCCATCATTAATTATTATAATTTCAATATCTTTAAGTGTCTGATTAATCAAGCTAGTTAAACACTTATCAATATAATTTTCAACATTGTATACCGGAACAATGACACTTACTTTTGGCATAAAGCACTTCCTTTCTTATACTATAATGCTCTTTTATTCATTTATCTTTGTTTTTTACTTCTATTAACTTGACACTTTCCACTATTAAAATCAATACAAACAGGATTGTGATTCATTCTTTCTTCCACAGGAGGTAATTGCATATAATCACCATAAAGTTGACTTAAATAATAATCATTATTTTTAAATGCAAAAAAGTCATGATCTTCAAATTTAATTTTTTTCAAAGGGAAAAGTTTTTCTTTTAAAAGAGTTTCTTCATAGTAAGGGGAAGAACCAGCCAATGAAACTATATACTTATTATTAGAATTTTTTTCAAATATAGTTGAGAAATATTTATTTAATTTTTTCAAAGTACTAGCAGGTAACAATGTCAAAAACCAAGTAAAAATTTTCCTTCTCTTGTCTTTTAATTTATATACATGATATTTTACATATATTGCATATTGAATATTTCTTACTACAATTGCTTGTATTTTTTGACCGAAAGAATCTTGTTTTGGAACATTATCATAAGGAAAAACATCTAAAAAGATTCCCTTGTGTATATCTATACCATCAAGACTTTTTTCAGCAAATGTAGTATTATTTTTTTTAATTTTTATAAAAGGTATAAAGTAATCATCATCAGATTCATTACAATCTAAAAAATAATCATTACCTAATACATTTTCATTAATACAAAGATTAATAAATCTTTCATAATCAGATCGTATCATTCCAATATCTATATCATCATCCCAAGGTATGAATCCCTTATGTCTAACAGCGCCAATAAGCGTACCACCAATTAAAAAGTAATTAATGTTATTATCTCTACAAATCTTATCAATCTTAACTAACATGTCTAATTCAGTTAATTGCAATTTTCTTAACGTTTTATCATTCATTTTATACTCCTTTTCTACTAATATTTTATCATATATAGATTTTTTTTTCAATTATATTCAAAAAAGACTAAATAAAATATTTAATCTTTCAATTTTTAATTATCTAGTTCCTTTAAAGCGTTTACAAATTCAATCATAGCGCTTTTTTCACCAGTAGTAATACGCAAACATTTTCCAAGATTACCTATACCATTATATACTTTAATCAAAATATGCTTCTCATCTTTCATTTTTTTAACCAAAAGTTCAGGATCAGTCTTAGGTTTAACAAACATAAAATTTCCATTCAAAGCACTAAAACTATAATTGTTTTCAGATAAAAAACTGGTTAAATACTCTCTACCTTCCTTATGCTTATCAATAAGTTCCTGAATCATATTCGGTTCTTCAATTATTGCTTTAGCAAATCTCATTCCAAACGCATTTACATTATGAGGTGTGCACAATTTCTGAATCATTTTAATCCCCTCTGGCCATCCAACAACATATCCAAGTCTGCATCCAGCAAGAGAAAATAATTTTGAAAAAGTACGAGTCAAAAATATATGTTCATTTTCTAAAGCATAATTAATAAATGTATTATCATAAAAATAATAATAAGCTTCATCAATTAAAACCGTTATTTTGTTTTCTTTAGCTTTGTCGATAATTCTTTCCATTTCATCATTAGTAAAAGCATTCCCTATAGGATTATTTGGATTAACAATTATTATTAATTCAATATCATTAGTCATTTTTTCCAATACATCTTCAATATCAATCTTTAAATCATCTGTATACTTGATTGGAATAAAATTTCTTCCATACATTTTTGAATAAACTTCAAACATCGCATAAGAAGGAGTAACACCAAGTATTTTTCCTTCCTCTGAAGTATATGCCTCTATTATGTTTCTAATTCCCTCAGAAGAGCCATTTACTAAATTAATATGGGCTATATCAGTGCCTAGATAATCTGCAAGTGTTTCTGTAAATTCTAAAGTTTCAGGATATTGCGAAATAAATTCAGCATCTACACCTTTTAATACTTTATCTATAAAATCCTGTGGTAAACCAGTAGGATTTTCATTTAAATCCAATCTTAAATATCCCCTTCTTTTATGTTGATCAAAAATTCTATCTAAATCTTTAATATTTTTGTTTAAATAATACATTATTTACCTCCTTTATCATTTAACAATTTTTTAATAATTTCAAATTGATAGTCAATTTCTTTTTTCGAATATCTTTGGTCTATACAAACAAGTGCCAATCTACTAGCCAATCTATATTCTAAACAATCTTTATCATATGCACTCAACATATATTCCCAATATCTTGCTTGGTATATATGATTCTTATGAAATTCAGAAATAATATCTGCTTTATCTATTAATAAAGGATATCCCATAGGTACGCAATCAGGATCACAAATATTAGCTATATCAATTGCATTAATTTCATCAAATAATTTTCTAGCATAATTAAAGTTAATTTTTCTTTTATTAATAATATCATTATAATCAAAAGAATCAAGTAATTTATATGTTAACTTTGACATCAACAAAACATTTGAATTGTCTATTCTATAATCATTATCCTTTTTATTTTTATAACCTGCACCATTACATCCATATTCATATCTCATAAATAAAAATTGGCTTGTATCTGAAGAAACATCCTGAACATAATTAAATTTATTATTAACATTTTTACCAATAACATATGCACCATCAGGAGTAGCAACAAATTTTCTAGGAGAATAACAATTCAAACAATTACTCTTTGGATGATAGAATAAAGCTTGCGCATTATCTATTATAATATTCGTATATTGTTCTATCAAGGGATCAAAGTGACTATCACCAAGAATACCAAAATAATTTGTAAGTACTATAGCAGTATCAGAATTATTTGATGATAATAATGGATTGAAATTCAAATCAATGTCATACTCAAAAACTTCAACTCCATTACGTAATAAAAATTCTTTTACAACGTCACATTGATATTTAGCAACCCAAACTTTATTAACACCATAACATCGCATTGAATGAAGAATAGCAGCTCTACAACTATTTAATCGAATCTTATCTTTATCATTTATTTCTTTAAACAACTCTTTCCCCGTTAAAAGAGGATATTCTATAAAACTACCCAAATCAATTATACTTTCATTATTTTTCATTAATTTCTACCTCTATCAAATCAATTGCTCTATTACATGCTTCAATTACATCCTCATAATTTGTACCATGTGTTATAACATAACCAAGTCTACCAGAGTTATCTACGACATCATCATATTCTTTACCAATAACACCAGTAAATTTAACATCAAAAACACAATCAATTTTCTTAGCCTCTTCTACTCCACTTACATTCTTTAAAATACCCTTTTTTGATTGAATAAATCTAATACAACTTATTTCATTCTTAACACTTGGTATATGAACATCATATCCAAAAGCAATATCGATAGCAATCTTAGAAAAACTTACACCTGTAGAAAGTAATATCAACTGTTCACCAATTGCATCACCACCAGCTCTAGCACCAAGTTCAATCATCTTCGGACCGGTTGAGGTTATTTTTAATTCTGCATGACCTAAAGAATTAACAAGCCCAAGAGATTTAGCAGCATTACATGCCACCTCTTTTATTTTTTCCTTTACATCAGTGGGTAATCTAGATGGTTGTAAATGACCAGTTTCAGCAAAATGTGGAGGGCCACTTGTTGATTTATCAGTAATTTGGATAACATTTGGATTACCATTGCTAACAACAATCTCAACACTAACCTCTGGACCTTCCATATACTCCTCAATTAATAGATTTCCAGTATCACTAATTTCTGAGCTTTCTTTTAATGCTTTCAAAAAATCATCATGATTATTAACCAAATAGATTCCTCTAGACCCAGCCATATCAATTGGTTTAATAATTAAAGGAAAATCAAGATTACAATCCTTAATTTCATTCAATTCATTGCATGATACATAACAATAGTTTGGACAAGGAACATTAAATTTCTTGAAACATTTTATCATTTCATGCTTATTTGTTGCATTTATTGCTGTCACTACATCTAATCCATTTAGATTTAATTCCTGATTTATATAAGCACAAGTAGGAACGGCAACATCAACCATGCCCACAGTAACACCATCAGGCATAATTTCTTTAGCAATTTTCAAAACACCTTCCTTATCCTTAATACTCATTTGGTATTTATAATCAGCATATTCCATAGCAGGAGCATCTATATTAATATCGATAACATAAGTTATAATTCCTAAATCTTTTGCTTCCAATATCAAAGGAATTTGAAATTCTGATCCTCCTAAAATTAATAATTTTTTATTATTATACATAAAATCACTTCTCCTTAATCATTATTTTTTTAAAACTCAATAATTTTTTTAGTCTATTAACAAAGGTTACCTCTTTAAATGTATAAAACACCATAAGAGTAATTATGCCATTTATAACAAAATATACAAAATATATAGCAAACCACATCAAAATATTAGTTATATGTATATTCATAAATAATAGATACCCAAGTGCAAAATCAACTAAAGTAAAAATAAAAAATTTCAAGTTTCTTCTATAAAATTCTATTGATTTATTTTTTATAAAAACATTTTTATACAAAACATTAGTTTTCATAAAATATTCTGCCACAAAAGCTGAAAATGCAGTGGCGAATACAACCCCAGACATACCAATACTAAATATTAATACCAATGATAATACAAAGTTAATAATTGTATCACATAAAGCACAAATTTTTGTCTCTTTAAATAACCCTGCTGCAGTAACAAAAGTGGTTGTAGGAATTTTTATTATATAAATATACATATATAAAGCAAATGACAAAGTGATTAAAAACTGTGTCTGAATTTTTCCTTCATACCATATATCAATAAAATCTCCTAAAGCAAAAAATAATGGTACACTAACTAATGTAGCAATAAAAAACATCATACTTCGTAATTCATTAAATAATTCATATGTTTTATTTATATTATTTTCAGATAAATAATTTCCTATGATAGCAGTTATACTGCCGGAAATTTTACCAATAATATTTCGTAACATATTAATAACATAATTATATGTTGAATAAATAGCAACATCATCTAAACCTAATATCTTAGAAATTAAAATAATGTCTATATTGTATACTATAAGTCCATTTATTTTATGAAAAACTAAGTTTTTAATTTGCTTAGTAAACTCAAAGTCTTTTTTTGTCAAACCACCGACCTTATACTCTGGATAAATTTTTTTACAACAAATTGCAACACAAATATTAGACAATAATTTAACAAAAACATGCATCAATAAAATATTAACAAATTTGCATTTTAACATCAACATTATAATTTCTAAAACACTCAATATAATTTGACCAGTTTGAATACAAATATTAACTATATATTTTTTTTCCTTAACTTCCAAAATACTTCTTTGTGGAACAAAAAAATATTCAACAACATTACTAAGTGAAAAAATTAAAAATGTCAACGCAACAAATTGATTTGAAAAAACTGTATCCTTAATAAAGAAATGAACAAATGGTGATATAATTGCAGTTAACCCAAAAACAATCATTCCTATTAAAGAAAAAACTTTATATCCAGCAGCCATAATTTCTTTTACTTTTTCAACATTACCAGAAGAATTAGGCTTATAAAGAGAAAACATTAAAGCACTACTAAGCCCTCCATCAACTAATGCCACATAAACCATTATTTGAGAATACAACTGATACAGACCTAATGTCTTATTACCTAAAACATCAATAAATAACTTTAACTTAAATATTCCAAGAATAGAAATAACAACTAATGGAAGCAAATCAGTAATTAAATTCAAAAAACTTCTTTTTGTTCTCAATCTACCACCTCCCTCAATATAATTATTTTTAGTTTAAAATACAACTGCTATTATTTATTATTTATAATAATTTCATCCAAATCAACCTTGTTATTGTAATCTTCTATCAAAGAAACAATGGTTTCAGAAATATTACTATCAACATTAGAAAAATATTTTATTCCCTTTATTTGTTTTAGAAAATCTATATATTCATATCGTATTCCTTCTCCATTTAATTTATAAAAATAGCGTTTATTATCCAAAGGGTTTTCATATCTAATTTCAAAATAGTCAGTTTTCCACCATGGAGCTGGAACATAAACATATCCTTTTGTTCCACTTATAATCAATTCACCTTCTGATTTAATTCCCTTTCCCATTTTTAATGTAGCAACGGCATTATCATAATACAAATCAATTTTAGTAAATAAATCAAAATTATTTTTTTTATCTAAATAATATGTTGAAAAATGTTTTTTCTTATAATTAATTCCTAATATTGAAAACACTGGAAGCATGCAAGTTGAACCCCAATCACAAATACTATTTTGTCCTTTAATAAACAATTCTTTTGAAACATTATTATATTCATTTAAACTAGTACAAGTAACATCAACATTAACAACATCTCCAATAGCACCACTTTTCACTAATAATAATAATCTAGAAAATGCCGTAGCATATGCTGTTTTTATATTTTCCATAAAAACAACCTTATTCTTTTTAGAACAATCGAACATTTTCAAATATTCATTTTTCTTCATGCTAATGGGAGTTTCACATAAAACATGTTTTTTATTTTCTAAAGCCTCCATAACATAATTATAGTGTTCATCAACATGAGACACAACAAATATAGCATCAACATTATTAAGCATATCGGCATAGCTATCATAAAAAACAACACCAGTATCATTCAAATCATCAATCAATTTACTATTTTTTGTACACAAAGATGTTATATGTAAACCATTAACATATTTAGCCTCATTAATATATTTCTTTATCAAGTTATTTTCTCCAACAATGCCAAGCCTAATAGAAGAGTTTTCACTTCTTTTTTCTGTACTAGAAATACCCTCCGTCCTATCCAAATATACAACTTCGCAATATTCTTTCAAATAATCGAATTTTCCAACCCAATCCGATCCAACAGTAAAAACATCAATACCATAACTTATTATATCATCTATCTTTTGTCCCTCATATTCTTCTATAATAATTTCATCAGCTAAACCAGTAGCTTTTACAGCTTCAATTCTTTCCATCAATGATTGTTGTACATTAATTTTACCACGTCGTTTATCAAAATCAGCAGCAGTAACACCTACAATCAAATAATCACCAAGTTGTTTTGCACGTTCCAATAATCTAATATGACCATAATGTAGCAAGTCATATGTTCCATATGTTATAACTTTTTTCACAAAAATGCTCCTTATCTATTTAAAAACAAATTTAACCAACATATTGTATATAAAACACATCAAATCAATTATGTTTTTAAATTCCAAATAAATTTTATCTCTTTATCTAATTCTACATCAATTCGATACATATTAATTATAACACATTATGCTCTTATGTCAAGTTATTGTACTATATGATTACATATAATCTATACATTAAACAAGCAAATAAAATCACAATCAAAAATATAACTAAAATTTGACTTTACAAAAAATAGTAGATTACTCTACTACTACAAAACCATCAGCTATTGGTCTAGTCTGTTCCATATTATCCCAGTTAATAGGATGATTAATAATTTCATTGTTAACTACCAATACACTAGAGTTACCACCATCTAGATTAGCAGCATTATAAGCATGATATCTAAGTAAAATATCAACCAAATGATTCATATCAGCACCCTTACTTTTTAAACTTCTACCATCGATAACTAAGAATAGTACTATACCATCTTGTCTTTGTGCAATAGCTGTTCTAGGATGAACACCATATCCACCATTACCATTAATAAAAGCACTCTTACCATTAACTATAAGAAAAGGACCAAATTCCACTGCATCTCTAATACCCATATTAATAGCCTCAGTAGCACTAATTCTACCTAGATAAAGTTTATTATCATTAGTAAAACCAATAACACCTCCACCATATAAGCTATAACCATAAGTATTAATGATTTTTCCATTAGATATAACAGTTCCTATCGCTTGACCACCATTACTTTTACCTTCAATATCTACAAATCCCCCACCATTTATCGCAATAGCGGCCCCTTCTCTTTTAGCCATATCAACCAAATACTCTCCTGCATAACCAATATTCTTACTATAAGTAACCTTAATCTTAGAAGGATCGTAAACTGCCACCAAAAAACCACTAAACCCCTTCTCATTAATTTCAATTATCTTATACAAATCATTCTTATTCCTATTAAGTATTTCCTTATCATACTCATCAACATAACTCTTTTCTTCACCAATAATAGCACTAATATCCGTATTCCCCTCAGGCTCTAAAATACTATGTCTTTTAAGAACCTTATCAATATACTCATCACTATAAAAAGTAGTAGCAAAATACTGATGATTCATTGTACTCATAGCGGTAGTAACAAGCCAATCTCTAAATCCATTAAAAGGACCATATAAAAGAAATAACACTACTACTGCTATTACGTCACATACACCTAGTATTATACTAAAAATATTATCTCTCTTCTTATTTTTATTCTTATTATCTTCACTAACACCATCATTATCATTATTTATATAAATCTTTTTCTTACCAGCCATAATTATGTTACTCCTTTAAATATAATCCTAATTATTTTTCAAATAACCAACTACCCTTTCTATCTCATCATCATCCACCAAAGGAATACAAACTCTTTCTCTTTTACCACCAAAAGAAATATAAATAGCATCTTTACCTAAACTTTCATCTACATATTCATCTAAAAATCTATTATATTCATTCCTACTAGTTAAATAAAAACATAATTTAGAAATATCATCTTTATCAAATAAATAACTAATATCCTCATCTAATACACTATCAGTAGACATAATAATATGAATATTCATACTACTACCAACCTCTAATAAATAGTTAATATCATCTTTAACACTAATATCATTCTTTATAATTTCATATATTTCATCAATAAAGATAACAATCCTATCCCTATTACCATTAACTACTCTCTCTTCAAATTCTCTTCTAAAACCTTTTAATTTATTAATAATTTCATCTTCATCATTAACAACCTCTACTACATCACTATAACTATTATAATTAATACTCTGTGAATCCAAAATAACAATTCTAGTACCATCTCTTTTCATCAACATATTCAAAATAATACTATTAAATAAATTAGATTTACCAGTTCCAGTTACTCCTACTACTAATAAATTCTTATCCCTATCAACATCAAAATAAATAACCTTATCATCCTCAGATAAACCAAGCGGTATCAAATTATTATCCTCATCATGAACCTCTTCTAATAACTCTTTTAAAGATAAAGTACTCTTTTTCATATTCTGTACTTTAATCTTAATCTCATTATCATTAATCTTAACAATATCTAATTCATGAACATCAACACCTAAAGCTAAAGCAATTTCTTTTCTTAATCCCAATATATCATTATAATCTTTATCATCATTCCAAGAAATATTATATATTGTAACATTCCTATATACCATATAAGTAATCTTTGTATTAAATCTAAAACTACTAAGAACATGTTTCAAATTACTAACAAACAAATCAGCATTTAAAACATTCCTTTCATTATCAAAAACCTTAGTATTAAGTAATTCTATCATCATTTCAACTTCTTTCTATTTTTAATCAAAATATTACCAGTCATCTCTTTAGGAATATCAATTCCCATTAAATATAATATAGTAGGAGCAATATCACCTAATTTACCATCCATTAATTTTAATCTCTTATCAGTAATAATAAAAGGTACCCTATTTGTAGTATGACTAGTATTAATACTACCATCCTTATTTCTCATAACCTCACAATTACCATGATCTGCCGTTATAATAACTGTATACTCATCTAACGATATATTATCAAGTATCTTACCAATACAACTATCAACCGTTTCAACTGCTTTAATAGCGGCCTTATAATCTCCAGTATGACCAACCATATCACCATTAGCAAAGTTAAGTACAATCAAATCCTCGTTATTAGTGGCAATTTCTTTTACTAAAGAAGCCGTAATCATATTAGCACTCATTTCTGGCTCTAAATCATAAGTAGCAACTTTAGGACTAGGAACTAATATTCTTTTCTCACCATCATATTCCTTATCAATACCACCATCAAAGAAATAAGTAACATGAGCATACTTTTCTGTTTCCGCTATACGAAGCTGAGTATAACCTTTATCAGCCATATATTTTCCTAAAGTATTAGAAAGTTTCTCTAACTCAAAAGCAAAAGGACAAAGTACTGTATCAGTAACATGCATCATTGTACATACCTTCAAATTGTTAATCATCTTTCTATCAAAGCACTCATAATCAACATTAGTAAATATACTAGCAAGTTCTCTTAATCTATCAGGTCTATAATTAAAGAATATAATACCATCATTATCCTTTATCAAGCCATCTTTACATACAGTAGTAGGAACAATAAACTCATCAGTAATCCCTTTCTTTTGATTACTATTCCATATTTCACTTGCTGACATCTCTTTAGTACCAGTAACCATAGCTATATATGCTTTCTCTACCCTATCAAAATTATTATCCCTATCCATACCATAATATCTACCACCAACCGAAGCAATCTTACCAAGACCAATCTTTTTCATATAATTCTCAAGCATTGTAATATATTTAATACCACTAGTAGGACCAACATCTCTACCATCAGTAAATACATGAACATACACCTTATTTAAACCTTCATTTTTAGCCATATCTAATAACCTAGCCAAGTGATTAATATGCGAATGAACACCACCATCAGAAAGAAGACCAACTAAATGTAAACTAGAATTATTTTCTTTAACATGCCTAATAACTTTCAAAAATTCCTCATTATCATAAAAACTTCTATCTCTAACTTTACTATTAATAAATTCAAGTGACTGATATACAATCCTTCCAGCCCCTATATTAGTATGTCCAACTTCAGAATTACCCATTTGTCCTCTAGGTAATCCAACTTCTACTCCAGAAGCAGCAAGAGTACTATGAGGATACTTCTTCCACAATTTATCCAAAAAAGGCGTATCTGCAGCCATTACAGCATTATATTTCTTATTCTTAGATAATCCTACACCATCCATAATACAAAGTAATATTTTCTTCATTTTAATCACCTATTCTTCTATATAATTATATATTAAATTTTCCCATTAATCAAGAAAAAAACAAACAATAATTATAATAAACACTAACTATTAAAAAGCAAATAAAACTAACATAACTATAAAATATATTGTAATTATTTATATTCTTTGATATATTATTAAAGAAAGGAGTAAATTATGGAATACGCTTTATTTACATTTTTATTTAGTGGAGCTATCATTGCTATTATTGCCGTAGTAACCATCTATATCATATATACAATAGCCCTATGGAAATTATTTAAAAAAGCTGGCAAAAATGGTTGGGAGGCCCTTATCCCATTTTACAATACCTACACACTTACTGAAGTAGCAGGTCTAAATTGGTGGTTTTTTTTAATAGCAATATCAGGCAGTATTTTAAGTATTCTTAAAATAGAGGTCTTAAGTATCCTAACCAATCTTGCTAGTACCTTTGCTTATTTCTGCATCTTCTGGAATCTAGCAAAAAAAATGAAAATAAACACTATGCCAACAGCCTTACTAGGAGCCTTATTTAATTACATCATGATAATAATCTTTGGTTTCTCTGATAAATATGTTTATGACAAAAATATCGAAGTAAATCCAACTGGTCCTATTAATGATAACACCAATAATAGTTCAGAAAAATATTGTCTAGGTTGTGGCATCAAATTAAAGAAAGATGCTAAGTTTTGTGAAAATTGTGGAAAAAAAGTAGACTAAAAATAAAAGTAGATTAAAAGAAAGAACCTCATTTCTCTCCTATCAAAGAAATGAAGTTCATAACATTAATCTACTTTTTTATTATACACTAAATCATTATTAAATGCTAATATTGGTAGACAAATAATACTAAAGAAAACTGTTGCTACCCCAAAGCCAGTCGATTTATCAAATCTATGTGCCAATTCTATATATATCTTAAATATTGCATATATATTAGCAAAAGGAACAAAGAATAAAGCAAAATACCATAAAGGTAATCCAGCAATTTCAATTAATACTATTGTATTATATATTGGAACTATAGCCTCCCAACCTTTTTTGCCAGCCTTCTTATATATTATCCATAAGCTAACTATTGAAACTATTCCCAATAGACATCCGATAATTATAGGCCAAACTGCCATAGAACTATCAACTGGACTATATAAGTCATAATCATACATATAATTTTTCTCCTTTCCTATTTAATCTAATTAAAGTATATCATATAAAAAGAAAAAAAGAAACATAAATGCTTCTTTTTAACCATTAATTTGTTTAGCAACTTCATCGGCAAAGTTTTCTTCTCTTTTTTCCATACCTTCGCCAACTTCATATCTTACGAAAGATAATACTTTCATATTCTTACTTTCTACATATTTAGATACTTTCATTTTATTTTCTTTAACAAAACCTTGATCTAATAGACATACTTCTTCATAGAATTTATTTAATCTACCATTAACAATCATAGGAAGTTTATTTGCATCTAAACCTTCATTTTCAGCTTGTTCAGTTAAGATTTCTCTTTCTTTCTCTACTCTATCAGCAGGTACAGAATCTTTATCTAAATATAAAGGTCTCATAGCGGCTATTTGCATAGCAACATCTTTAGCTACTTCTTCATCTGTTCCTTCTAGAACAGCTAAAGTAACAATTTTTCCACCCATATGTGAATAAGTACCAAATACTTGATTATCTTCTTTTTCAATTAATTCAAATCTTCTAAATGATAATTTTTCCCCAATAGTAGCAGTCTTATCTACAATTAAATTTTCAATAGTATTACCATTAACTTCTAATTTCATAGCCTCTTCCATAGACTTAACACCACTATTTAAAATAGCATTAGCTATAGCTTCAACTAAACCTGTAAATTCTGGATTTTTAGCAACAAAATCTGTCTCTGAATTAACTTCAACAATTACAGCCTTATTACCATCAAATACAGCTTTTGCAAGTCCTTCAGCAGCAATTCTAGTCTGCTTTTTAGCAGCTTTAGAAATACCCTTCTCTCTAAGCCAAGTAATAGCTTCTTCCATATTACCATTTGTTTCAGTAAGAGCCTTCTTACAGTCTAACATTCCAGCACCTGTAGTTTCTCTTAATTCTTTTACCATATTAGCAGTAATCATAGTATTCCTCCTTATTTTAAATTTTCAATTAATTCTTCTTTTTTCATTTTAGAGTAACCTTTAATTTCTCTTTTCTTAGCAAGGTCTCTAAGTTCAGTTACTGTTAAGATATTTAAATCTAATTCTGGCTTTTCATCTTCATTATCTTCTACAATAACAGACTTTTCTTCTTTATCTTCTTTTACTTCTTTTTTATCCCTTTTAGCAAAAGATTTTTCTTTAGAAGGTTTTTTATCATCTTCACTTACATAATCAACAATTGTTCCACCATTAGCTTCAATAATAGCATTAGTTAAAGAACCAAGTACAACTTTAATACTTCTTACAGCATCATCATTTCCAGGAAGTACATAATCTACATCATCAGGATCACAATTAGTGTCGATAAGACCAAATACTGGAATACCTAACTTTTTAGCTTCTCTTATTGCATTATATTCTTTAGTAGAATCTACAATAATAATAGCTTGAGGTAATTTAGTCATTTCTCTAATACCACATAAGTTTTTATTTAACTTTTCATATTCCTTCTTAAGTCCTACTACTTCTTTCTTAGGTAATCTATCAAAAGTACCATCTTTTTCCATCTTTTCAATTTCTTCAAGACGATTTACTCTTCTTCTGATAGTTCTAAAGTTAGTTAATGTACCACCTAACCATCTTTCAGTCATATAATACATATTACTTCTTTCAGCTTCTTCTTTACATACTTCTTGTGCTTGTTTCTTAGTTCCAACATATAGAACTTTTCCTCCATCAGCGGCAATTTTATTTAAAGCTTCATAAGCTTCTTCTATTTTAGCAACTGTCTTTTGTAAGTCTATGATATAAATATCATCTCTAGAGTTATAAATATACTCTTTCATTTTAGGATTCCATCTTTTAGTTTGATGACCAAAGTGAACTCCTGCTTCTAACAAATAGCTCATTGATACTACTGTCATATTAAACACTCTCCTTTCGTTTTGCTTCCAAATATCTCTTCTCTAACATCCACCATAAGGCACTAGGATAATTAAATCAATACTTGTGTATATTTTTTGAAAAGCCATATATATATTATCATATTATGCCAAATAAGTAAACAATTTTACTATATTTTATATTTAAAAGTGAAGAAAAGCCATCATCTTTTCTTCTTATGAATAGCCTATAATCTATTCATAAATAATCATAAGATATCATATTCACAGTGAATACTTTCTAACTCCTATTTTCCTCTATTTAAAAAGATACCATCGTATCAACTTGAAGTATAAACTTTACCATTAACGCTATAATAATGACCTTCATTAATAATCAAATCATCCTCATTAATATTAATATAAAAAGGGGCCAATGGTGCCATTTGAACAATTGTATCTTCCGCCTTCCCATCAACTATTTTAAATCTACTATCAACATTATAACTAGAGTTTATAAATTGTTTCCAAGTCATACCATCTTCTGCTTTAAAACTATCAGTTTGTACATCTAAAGAAACCTTAAATTCAATTAATTTAACATTCTTAATAGTTATTTTACCTGAAGCAAAGCCATCATTAGATATTATCTTGAATGTATGTTCTCCCTCACTTAATGTTTTAAGATAAGATTCTTTAAAGGTAACTATTGTCGATCCTTCTGTTAATGTATAGTTAGAACTATCTACAGTTACTCCATCTACTTTTACTTCTTTAAATTTACTAAGAGGCGCACTTGATTTAACCACTTTTGACCCATAACCATTATATGATGGTGTATAAGTAGTACCATCTTCATTAGTTAACTCATATGTAGCAGTTGCTTCTGCTACTGTTATTGTACCAACTAGTGATTTATTTATCATATTAAGATCATTTTCTTCATTGCCATTAATATATAGATAAAAGATATAACTAATATTACCTTTAGATAATTCTCCTTCATATAACTTATTAGTATTTTCAATATTACTAAAGTCTCCTTCAGTTATTGTAGTATTATTTGATACTAGTTTATATTTTAATGTACTATTCTTTAATTCATTATCAATACTAGTAATATTTAATGATATTCTATAACTAAAACTAGTAGTACTTTTATTAGTTATAGTAAAACTAGTTTTTTCTCCATCAGTATAATTAAATACTGGTGCTAATTTATTAGTACTTATATCATTACCAGTTTTAAATATTACATCAGATGATGCTCCAATTGACATAGTTAAATTAGTATTACTAGTACTACTCCAAGTAAACCAAGCATAAGTTCCTGCTGCTCCTACTAAAGTTATTAATAATATAAATACTCCAATTATCATAAACTTCTTTTCTTTTTCCATATACTTACCTCCATTACAAAAAGACTATGAAAAATTACTAATATTTCTATTAGTTATTTCATAGTCTTTAATTATTTTATCTATATTTCTTTTATTTATAATAAGATAAACAACCCCCCCCCCATTTTATAATTTTGAGTTAACTTGTGGTTAATATTGCTTAATCTATTTAAATTAACATTATTGTTTATCATGAAGGGGTCCTCCTCTCTTTACCTTACAAATTAAGTTTACCATAAAACAAATATATTTACAATAGAAAAAAGAGAATTACTTCTCTAATATAAATGACCTTAATATAATAGCATTATCACTATTCTTAGTATAAGTAACAATACCAGTACTATCACTTACACCAGTAATGTCCACTAATCTAGTACTATAAGTTACCTTAACATTAGCAATATACTCACCATTCTTATACCAAACCTTATCACTAGTAATCATAGAAACATATACACCATTACTACCAGGACGTCTATTATCATAATAAACATAATCCTTATCATACTTAGTATTACCCTTTTTAGCCTTATCAATATTAAAATTCTTACCAAATAATTCACTATAATATTCATTAAAAGATTTATAGTCTAAATAAGCCAATGTAAAATCCCCAGTAGGAAATACATCAATCTTTTCATAATCACCCGCTGATAACACTACAAACTGACTCTCATTATCCGGATAACTTAAAATATATTCCATCGTAAATAATTGTTTATTTTCTATACTATTTAAATAATCATAATTATATCTAGGCTTATACTTACCATTATCATCCTGCATATCGATACCCTCTTTAACAATAAGCCATCCAAGTGGAGAACCAATTTTTGCCAAATATTCATTAGCGGTCCCAAGTTCTTTCTCTTCATCTATCTCTACATTAATATTTCTTGCCAATATCTTATCCGTAATAATATAACCCGCTACCAAAAAAGAAATAATACCTACAATAATAAATAATACATTAATTTTTTTCATTTCGCACCTCTCCTACTACAAGTATATCACAAATACCAAAAAAAATTAACCAATATCAGTTAATTTTTTCTTAATAAATTCTTAAGTTATTTTATCTTTCTAGCCTCTAAATAATACCTCTTATCATAACTATGGCCCATAGAAAAAGTTTTTCTAGGCAAAGCACCATCTAAAATAACTGTTCTAAATAGTTCTTCTTTAGGCATAGCCTCAAATAAAATACCAACATTACCTTCTTCACTACCCATACTTCTAGTAGTTTCATCACCATGAATATAATCAAGTTTACCACTATGATCTTTTAAATAATCATCTAAAAACATTTGAATAGAACCAACAGCAATATTAGATTTAGGATTAGAAATATATAGTCTCTTATCAAAATCTTTAGTAACTAATTCAAAATATTCACCATCACCATCTTCATTAATATCATAATACTTATGTAATTCCTCTACTAAATTATTAACATCAGTATTAAAGATAACTCTATGAATTGGTTCAAACTCTAAAGCTGGACTATGTAAATTAACAACCTCTACTAAAGCATATCTAGCAGGATTATTTAAATATTCCTCTTCGCTCATAGTCTTCTTTAAATTCTCATAATTAGCTTTAGCAGTGGCAAGTGAATGATTACCATCGCCCATAGCAAATAATAAAACACCCTTATTTTTAACATTATATTTCTTTTCAAAGTAATCCTTATCCATCAAGCTTTCTAAACCACTTTCAATACCATTAATTACCTCATCACTTAATTTATAACCCTTAATATGACCACCATTTTCCATCAAATCAAAGTCATAAACCACATCATCACTAGTAACCTTATCTTTTAAACTTTCAATAATATTTTTCTTCTCATCATCGATTAAAATCATAATATGAGGAAGTTCTAAAGAAGCATTTTCTCTTACTTTTAACCTAGGAGGAATCCTCTCAATAACAGTTTTTTCAGTAGCTCTAATTAAAGTCTGTGAACCCTTCTCATAAGAATAGTCTTCCAAATCGACCATTGCCATTAATCCTTCTCTTACTTTTCCATCTTTCTGTGTTCTCTCTAGATATATCATTGTATCTTTATACTCATTAAAAATACTTTCATCTAAATATTCTTCCATTGTCTTATTAATTTTTTTAATTCTATCCTCAACATCAGTATCTTCCAAATATAACTCTGGTAAAATTAAATTTAAAGTTGAAGGACTACTACCAACTTCCTTTTCTACCTCTTTCCAATACTCAGGTTCACTTGTATATTGATCACAAGCTACTACTGACCATTTAGTCATGTCTACATCTTTAGGTAATAAGATGTTTGCTCTTTTTAATGGTAACATAATTATCTCTTCCTTTCTTCTATTCTATTTATTATCCATTATATCTTTAATTACTTCTCTTTCATCTAAATGTTCTCTAACCCCATTTATCTCCCTATATGTCTCATGACCTTTACCTAATAAAAGAATAATATCCCCTTCTTCAGCATGATCAATAGCATACTTAATAGCAGCCTTTCTATCCGCTATCTTAATATATTTACCATTAGTTTTCTTCAAACCAATTTCAATATCATTCATAATATCATTAATATCCTCATATCTAGAATTATCTTCAGTAACGATAGTAAAATCTGCTAATCGACCAGATATTTCACCCATATCATATCTTCTGTCCTTACTTCTATTACCACCACATCCAAATAGTGATACAATTCTCTTAGGATGATAAGCTCTCATCGTTTCTAAAATACTTTCCATCGATACACCATTATGAGCATAATCAATCATAACTGTATATCTACTAGATACTGGTACAATCTCAACCCTACCCTTAACAGCAACTTTAGCAAGAGCCTTTTTAATATCCTCTACTGGTATACCAATCAAAGTAGTAGTAAGTATAGCGGATATTGCATTATAAGCTGAAAACTCACCTGGAGTATTAACTAAAAAAGTATCATTAAGTAAACCTTTAGTAGTTAACTCTAAACCAATAAAATGTTCTTTTCTTAATAAATTAATATTATCAATAACTAATGTAGCATTTTTATCTTTACCAAAAGTATGAATATCACAAGTACTATTCTTTATCATATCATCATAATGTGAATCATCGATATTTAATATACCATGACGACATCTTTGAAATAGAAGACTTTTACAATAAATATAATCTTCCATATTTTCATGTTCTCCTTCACCAATATGATCTCTTGTTAAATTAGTAAATACACCATAATCAAACATCATTCCTTCTACTCTACCAACTTTTAACGCCTGAGAAGAAACTTCCATAATAGCATATTCTACACCTTTATCTACCATTTCTCTCAGATACTTTTGAATATCATAACTTTCTGGAGTAGTATTAACCGTTTCATAATGAGTATCCCCAATAAAAATACCCATTGTTCCAATAACACCCGTTTTATAACCAGCCTCTTCCATAATATTCTTAATCATCCATGATGTAGTAGTCTTACCTTTAGTACCAGTAATACCTATCATAGTAAGTTTACTTGCTGGATTATCAAAATAATTAATTGCAAGTTGTGATAAACTCTTTCTTGTACTTTCTAATTTTATTACTGTAACATCTTCTTCTACCTGAACATCTTTCTCAACAAATATAACTGTAGCTCCCTTTTCAGTAGCAGTTCCTATATAATCATGTCCATCTACTAAAGAACCAGTTAAACAAACAAAAGCTGAAGAATTAGTTACCTTTCTAGAATCATAATATAAACCAGTTATCTCTTTATCAAGACTTCCCTTTATTACCTTATATTCTATATTTTGTAGTAATTTATCTAACTTCATTATTTTACACCTCTCATTATTATTATATTATATTTTTTATTATATTTAAAGTGAATATCCAATTATTTTACACTTTTTATTCAAGATAAGCCTTATTTAAGTCTTATCTTGTTATGAATAGCCTATTATAGTCTATTCATAAACAATCATAAGATATTATATATAGTAAAAGAAGATACTCTCGTATCCTCTTACTAATCTAGTATAAAATTATTCAATATCAATATTTTCTTCTTTTAATTCTTCACTAAATACTTCTTTAAATTTAACTAACTCTTTTTTAATAACATCAGGATATACAGCCTTAGTAGTTCTAATAGCATCATAAATATTTTTAAAATCTATAGTTTTTCTATTATCATAAATAGCATTAGAAAAACATTGTCTAAGAATTACTAAAGCAATATCCGGATATCTAGAAGATATTTCATATACTCTCTTATATTCAGTAGTCATATTAACAATAAACTTCATAATCTTTTCATTAATAAAATCAGTATAAGGAAGAACTACTCCTGTCTGCTGTTCTAACTTAGGTAATGTCTTCAAAAGTATTTCAACAGTCATCTTTTCAGTAGGTTCAGATACATCAACCTTTTCAAATCTTCTTAAAAAAGCCTTATCTCTTAAAATATATCTCTCATACTCATCAGTAGTAGTAGCACCAATCATTTTAATAGTACCCCTACTTAAACCTTCTTTAAACATATTAGCTAAATCCAAAGAACCAGATCCAATTAAAGTATGAATTTCATCAATGAAAAGAATAACTTTATCTTTTTCTTTTAATTCTTCTACTAATTTTAATACCCTATTCTCTTCACCATTATTAGTAAGCAATGCTGTTGTATTAACTCTATAAATAGTATAACCATCTAAAGCATTAGGCACCTCATGCCTTTGTATTCTATATGCTAATCCCTCTACAATAGCAGTTTTACCAATACCTGGTTTACCAACTAATACTGCTGATTTTTCTGGTGTTAAAAGAACTAGTATTAATTTTTTAATTTCTTCATCCCTCGCAATAGCAGGATTAGTTATATATTTAACATCAGTTAAATTATCTGAAAACCTTTCTAATATACTATCCATGTATACCACCCGCTATTGAAAGAAGTATTAATATCAAACCACTAAGCATCATTCCAGATAAAAATATTGCATCCAAAAAACCACCACTTGTTCTTTTACGATAATCATAATACATCTTATATTTTCTATTTGTCATAATATCTCCCCTACAATATATTTTTTATTCTTTCTTTTAAATCTTCATCTTTTATTTCATTAGCAATAACATCTAGTTCTTCAGCCCTCTTATATAGACCTAACTTTTCTTCATAATTATGTAATTCACTCTCTACTTTTTTAATACTCTTATGTACTGCATTCCTACTTACATCTTCATTTTCACTAATTTCTCCTAATGATAAATTATTAAAATAATAATCTTCAAAATACTCTCTTTGTTTATCACTTAATAATTCACCATAGAAGTCATATAAAATAATTAAATATTCTCTTTCATCCATTATCTTATCTTAACCAAAGTATATATAACTTCCACTATTATCAAAATAACACCTAAAGAAAATAATATATATACTAATTTCTTTTTTGATTCATCTTCAATGTAGTAATAGCAAATACAAAACAAAAATAAAGCAAATGAAATTAAAGTAGCAGGTAAATAAACAACATTAGTCATAGATAATATTAGTAATACTAAAAATATTACTCCCACTATTGCCGTTATAGATATCTCTATCTTCCTTAATTTTACAGAGTCTACTAATTTATACTTCTCTTCTTTCTTCTTCTTTTCTTTCTTCATAATTAATCTCCCTTTCCCTTCTTATAAATCTTTAAATAAACCATAAATATATTTCTCTATATCAAAAGTCTGAAGATCATCTTCTCCTTCACCAAGTCCAACAAACTTAACCGGTATATTAGTCTCTTCTTTTATAGCCAATATTATTCCACCTTTAGCAGTACCATCTAACTTAGTTAAAACTATACCAGTAATATCAGTTACTTCACTAAAAGCCTTAGCCTGCATAATACCATTTTGACCTGAACTAGCATCAATTACAAGTAATGTTTCAGATGGAGCATTAGGAATAACTTTCTTAATAACATTATTCATTTTCTCTAATTCATTCATTAGATTAACCTTATTTTGTAATCTGCCAGCGGTATCAATTAAAATAACATCATATTCACCTTTAATACCTCTATCAAGACCATCATATACAGCAGCAGATGGATCTTTAGAAGTTGTACTAACAACCTCTATACCAAGTCTTTGTCCCCATTCCTTTAATTGTTCTATAGCACCTGCCCTAAAAGTATCAGCAGCCACTAATAAAACTTTTTTACCCTCTTTCTTTAATTTATTTGCTATTTTACCAATACTAGTAGTTTTACCTACACCATTAACACCAATAAATAATATTACTGTAGGACCCTCATCACTATAATTAATCTTACTCTTAAGTACCCCGTTATCAACATACATTATAAGTAATTCATCTATTATTATTTCTTTTAAAGTATCAGTATCTTTTATACTCTCTTCTTTAACTCTCTTTTTTAATTTATCAACAAACTTAACTACTGTATTAACTCCAATATCAGACATTATAAGAATATCCTCTAATTCTTCAAAATAATCATCATCAATATTCTTATACTTTTTAGATAAAGAAGCTAACTCCGTAGAAAACTCTTTTCTTGTTTTAGCAAGACCCTCTTCATATTTTTCTGCCGATTTATCTTTAGAAAAAACTGTTTTAATTTTATTAAATATGCTCATCTTAACCTCCTGTTATCTACATACTAATTATAACATCTTTATACTTAAAAATAAAGTATTATTTTCATAGATAATAGAAAAAGATTAAGTATTATTAACACCTAATCCTTAATATAATTATTTATTCTATCTATTTCTTTATTAATATTAACAATATCACAACCAATATTACTAATATCATCACTAACATTATATTTTTCTTTAATAGATAAAATTCTTGAAACAGACTTATCTATTTTATCTTTATCTATTTTATTATCACATACCATTTTTATTACCTTATTAATAATTCTCTCATCATTATTTCTATATTTAAATAAAATAATATCAGATTCACTACTAAATGCCTTTTTCAAAGCAATAGGTTTATATAAAATATCTAACGATTTCATTCTAATATCATCAGTAATAACTAAACCATCATAGTTATATCTCTTTCTTAAATATTCATACACAAAATCTTTTGATATAGAAGCAGGCAATAACTTAGTAAGTTTTCTAATCACAATATGACCAACCATAATGGCATCACATCCATTCTTAATCGCAACTTCAAATGGATATAAATGTTTATTTAATATTTCATTATAATCAAAAATATAAGGAAGTAAAAAATGTGTATCCATTTTTGTAGAACCATGGCCAGGAAAATGTTTAATAACAGGAATTACATCATACTTCTGCATTTCTTGAACATAAGTAACACTAGAATCCGCTACCAAAGAAACATCACTAGAAAAACATCTCCATTTAAGAACACTACTATTAGAATTATTATATATATCAACAACTGGAGCAAAATTCATATTAATACCACTACCACTAAGTTCTTTAGAAATAACACTGGCATATTCTTTAATAACATTTTGATTATTTAATTTAGAAAAACGATAAATACTCTTAAGATTATTAAACTCTTTAGGCATTCTATTTACCATTCCACCCTCTTCATCAATAGCTATTAGTAGAGGTACTTTATTATCTTTATTAGCCTCTCTTAATCTTTTGATCAAATTAAGCATATCATTATAATCACTATAATTTCTTTTATAAAGAATTACACCACCAATTTTATACTTTTTAATAAGTTCTATTATACCATCAGTATTTCTATCATTAACACCAAACATAAACATTTGCCCTACTTTTTCTTCTAATGATAATTTCTCTAACATGTATAATTCCTCCTTTCACATTTATAGAAAACAGAAAAGACTATTTAGCCTCTTCTGTACATCTTGTTTCTCTTATAACTGTAACCTTAATAGTTCCAGGATATTTTAGTTCATCTTCAATTTGTTCTTTAATTTGTCTAGCAATTTGATGAGCAGTTAAATCATCAACTTCTTCAGGTTTAACCATTACACGAAGCTCTCTTCCTGCTTGTACAGCATAAGCTTTTTCAACACCTGCAACTTTATTACCAATAGCTTCTAATTCTTCTAATCTCTGAACATAATTCTCTGAAGAATCATTTCTAGCACCAGGTCTTGATGCTGAAATAGAATCCGCTATAGCAACAATCGAAGCAATAATACTAGTAGGAACAGTATCTCCATGATGTGAAGCAATAGCATTTATAACAACTTCATCCTCACCATACTTCTTAGCAAGATCTACACCAATTTTAACATGACTTCCTTCCATCTCAAAATCAATAGCCTTCCCAATATCATGAAGTAATCCAGCTCTTTTAGCAAGGTTAACATTCTCACCTAACTCACCCGCTAAAATACCAGATAAATTAGCAACCTCCATTGAATGCTTCAAAGCATTTTGACCATAACTACTTCTAAAATGTAACTTACCAACTATCTCAACAAGTTCAGGATCCATCTTTGATAATCCTAATTCATATAAAGCATTCTTTCCATATTCTTTAATAGCGGTTCTAATATCAGCACAAGTTTTAGCATATAGTTCCTCTATTCTAGCAGGATGTATTCTACCATCCTTAATTAAAGTTTCCAAAGTTAATCTTGCAATTTCTCTTCTTAAAGGATCAAAACTAGATATAACAATAGCCTCAGGTGTATCATCAATTATTAAATCTACTCCTGTTACTGATTCTATTGTTCTAATATTTCTACCTTCTCTACCAATCAATCTACCCTTCATTTCATCATTAGGAAGAGTAATTACTGATACTGTTTGTTCACTAGTAATATCTGCTGCATACTTTTGCATAGTACCAACTAGTAAATCTTTACTTTTTTCATCTACTTCTAATTTTGCTTCTGCTTCTCTTTCTTTAATGTATGCTGCTATTTCTTTAGTCATTTTATCTTCAACCATTTTCATAACAGCCTCTCTTGCTTGTTCTTTAGTATATTTGCTTATTTTTTCTAGTTCTTCAAGTTCTTTTCTTTTTATTTCTTCCATTTCTTCTTTTGCTTCTTGAATTTTTTGCTGTCTCTCTAATAAATTATTTTCTCTTTCTTCTAAAGCATTTTCTCTATTTTGCATCGCTAAATCACGACGATCAATATTATTTTCCCTTTGAAGCAATCTATCTTCTTGCTCTTTTATTTCGCCTTTTTTCTCTTTAATTTCTTTATCAGCATCCATTTTCAATTTATGAATTTCTTCTTTTGTCTCAAATAAAGTATCTCTTTTAATTTTTTCTGCATCTTTCTTTGCAACATCTATTATCGAATCTGCTGTTTTAGCTTCACTTTTCTTCTTTAAAACATTAACAACAGTTATAACAACTAATCCTACGATTAATCCAAGAACAAATAGTAAAATGGAGAAACCTGTTTCACTCATACGAACACCTCCATTCTTTAAATACATTTTATAGAAAAAATTATTAATTTTAATTTAAACTATACAAATCAATTGTATCTTAGATTTGACCTGTTGTCAAGTTTTTTAAAAAGAAAAAAAGCATAAACTTAGTCATTTACGCTCTCTTAATCATCACTAAAGAAATCATCAAAGAAATCATCATCATTTGTATTCTCTTCATACATATTCTTAAGTGGTTCTTCTATATTTTTATTTTCACTAACAATTTCATTAGAAGTATTATTAGTCTCTTCTACATCAATAACATTAGTTTTATCTTCCATCTTAACAGGTTCAGAAATTGGTACTTCTTCTATTTCATTTAACTTTTTAGTTTCTTCTTCTTTTTCAATTTCCGCTATTTTAGCATCTATTTTTTTAACTAAATCATCAATATTAAAACCACCATCATCATTATCATTTTTATCATCATTCATAAAAGGTATACCAGCCATTGGACTATTCACTCCCATAAAAGGATTTGCTCCTCCAAATGGAGACGCACCAAATGGACTAGCACCTGCAAATGGATTACTACCAGTAAATGGATTTGTTCCCATTGCTTCCATTTTCTCTTTTTTCTTTTCTTTAACGAATTCTCTTATATCAAATAATTGAACTTCTCTTTTCTCTCTAACAGGTGGTACCGCTTTTGGATATGTTCTACCCCAATCAACCTCAAAATCTGTTTGAAATCTGGTCTTATAAGGAAACATTCTTCTTCTTAATACTATAATTTCAAATTTACTAAGTCTTTGAAGATCGCTCACTGTAACAAGTGGTGTTGAAGCTGTTTTCTCCTTTTCTTTAGATTTAACTTCTCCACACATTTTACTTATTTCTTCCAAAGCAGCAATTTCACTACTTATTAAGTAAACCAAATTACAATTACCACGAATAGTATCCCCATTTTCTTTACCATAAACTTGTGTAAGTTGTGCAAAGTTCTGAATAATAAATGTAAATCTAATTAGTCTACTTCTAGCAGCAGTAACCATTGTTGTAACATCTTTTAAAGGTGGCATATTAGCAAACTCATCAAGAATAAAATTGGTTCTATAAGGTAACTTACCACCACTCTCTTGAGCAACATCAATTAAAGTTTCATAACATTGTTTAATAAATATTGTAGCAAGTGGGTGAAGAGTCTTCTTTTCATCTTGAACAATCAAGAAAACAGCAGTTTTATTTCTACCAATATTTCTCATATCAAAATCACTATATGATAACATTTCTGATAGATTTTCTCTTGAAGAAAACAATTTAATTTTTTGTTTAAATGTTGCTATAATACCCTGTTTAGTTTCATCAGCAGTAAACACTGTACCCGAAGCATTAATATAAGCGGGTTTAGAAGGATCCTTACCATTAAAATACTCTTTAATATAATTATTATTTGGACCTCCAAATCTTTCTTCACCTAAACTACACATTAAATTTAAACTATTTAAATTAACTTGTTCTGGTGTACCATCCTCAAACAAACCTAAAGCAAGCCCCGTAAAATAATCAGCAGCAGTTTTTTCCCAAAAAGGATCCCCACTATTTTTTTCCTCATACAAAATATTTAAAGCCAAGTCATCTAACAATTCAATTGCCTTATCTGTATTACCTTCCTTATATAACTGATATGGAAGACTCATCGGATTCCAGGCATTACCATGACCAGGATCTCTAAAGTTTAAAGTAATAATATTATACCCCTCTGATTTTAACAATTCAGCAGTCTCTTCATACAATTCACCTTTTGGATCAGTTAATATCATTGATTCATTATGTTTAGCAAGTAACTTAATCATTGGTTTTGCTACTATTACTGTTTTACCACTACCAGTAGCACCCATTACTAAATAATGGTCCTCACCATTATCTACCCACATCTTACCTTTTTTACTATAAAGAGGTATACCAGCAGCCTCTGTTTTTTCATCTTGAATATTAACCACTGATAGACCATTTTTAAATTCTTTATCAGTAGCCCATTTAGAATACCCTTTTTCCTTCTTTCCACCTATAGTAAAACCAAATCCTTTATCACGATCAAAAATATAAGACTTAACAGCCATAAAAATACCAATCAAAGCTGCTAAAAATAAGAAAAAAGTCATTCCAATATATCTAGGAGTAAAAGCTTTAAATGGAAGTAATCCATAAAACCTACCTTCTGTTGCTATACTAGAAGCATTAAGAACTCCTATTGCACATAAATATAATAAAAATACACAAAATGCTATAAATATAATTAAATCTTTTTTTTCTACCTTTATTTTCATACCTGTCTTCCTCCAAATTACTAACATTATTATAGCATTAATACTCTAAATTGTAAATGCTTTTAATTCTCATTTTTCATACTAAAGAAGAAAATAAATAACACTTCCTGCTATTTATTTTCACCACTATTATCATACAAATAAAAATCAACTTTATAATTCATAATATTCGTTTCAACAAACACATACTTATTACTATTTTTATCTAAAACAGTATATATTCTCTTATTCTTAACTTTCTCTAAAGAACACTTATCAGCATCAGTTGTAATTCTATTTAAGTTATTATTTATATATAATCTAAAATTATCTAAAGATACATATTTTTTCTTCATACTATTACTCAATACATCATAAGCAGAATTAATATCATTATTTAATTTATCTATATAATCAGATAAATACACAACACACATTTGTTCTTTACTTATAGAACTAGATGTCTTAACAACATTATTAGAATTATTTTCTATTTTAATTTTCTTAATACCATTAATTATATCTTTATAATCATTATCATCTATAGGATATATACTATAAGAAGAAGTATCAATATCCACTAACACTACTACCTCAAAATTATCTTCTATAACTTCAACACTATCAAAAGTACTTTGATATAATTTACCTTTAACATAATAAATATAATTATCTTTTACCTTAACATATTTCATATCAGTAACTTTAATAGATACATCACCTTGATAAGATTTAATATAATCAAAAATATTATCTTTAGTAATATTATTATCATCTATATAACTACTATATATAACATCATATAACTTACTAGAATCTTTAGAATAACTTAAAAAATTATTAACATAATTAGTTGTAGTAAAAAAACTATTATAATCATTAACAACTTCTAATTTTTCACTATTACTCTTTCTATTCAGTATTAGAACCAATCCAACTATTAAAGTACATATTATAATTATTGTAATAAATGTTTTAATATCATCTTTCTTCATTTTATCTCCCTTAAATATCCTCATCATCAGAACTATTATCAATAACAGGTCTAGGATTATTCATCGATACATAGTTTAACCCATCAACTCTACTACCATTGACCCTCACTTCAAAATGTAAATGTGAACCAGTAGAACGACCACTACTACCCATTTTACCAATTACTTGTCCCTGCATAACAGGATTACCGGCAGTAACAGTAATAGAATTAGCAGCCATATGACCATATAAAGTAATAGTACCATCACCATGTTCTATCATCACATAATTACCATAACCGCCACCACAAATATCCAAATTAGAATTAGATGGACAACTAGTAACATCACCAGCAGCAGGATATATAACAGTTCCTTCTTTAGCGGCAATTATATTAATAGTACCAACACTACCATCATTCGCCGCAATATCAGTACCACTATGATTACTGGCAACACCAGTAAAAGGATCTTTTCTATTTCCAAAATAAGAAGATATTGTCGTAGAAACTGGCAGGCCATCCGCCACTAATACACCCTTAACATTTCTTGTATCAGCACTACCAATCGGCCACCAATAAGTCGCAGACTCCCCAATATCAGAATAATCAAGAGGATAACTACCATTAGGCCCACCTTTACCAATATCAATTACCCCAATTTCCATAAGTGGAGCAATAATAACACAAATAAATATAACGATGAAAAAGAAACCTAAAGAGCTTCCTATAACAATTAATTTAGTCTTTAATGACATCATATTCCATAAAGTTTTTGTTTTTACTTCTTTTGTTTCTTCTTCATTCATAATATTCACCACCTAATAGTGATTATAAACCACCACCAGAACCAAACGATTCTAACTCTTCTTCAGTTACAATAACATTTACTTGCATCCTTCTATTACCACATACAAATAAAGCCTCTCCCTGACTAAATCTCTTTATTGATTCTTTTTCATTATCATTTAAATCTATTAACATCGATAAATCTTCTACTGCTTGCTTCTTCAATCCCATTACCAAGTAATAAGAAGAATTATCAAATATAGCTTTACCATGCATCAATATACCATCAGCAACAAAATCAGAAGGTTGTTGTGTTATAATTATAGTTCCAGTATTATACTTTCTAGCTCTTCTTTGAACTTGTGCTAAAAACTCTGCACCAAGTTCATTTTTAGCTCCTAATAATACATGAGCTTCATCAACAGATAATACAGTATTAACATTAGGATTTAAACATAATCCCCAAGCAAACTTAAGAATATTAAATAATAAAGCATTTCTAATATTAGCATCAGAATTCATAAGTTCTTTAATATTAAATACCAAAAACGAACTCTCAGTATTAATAGAAGTATGACCATTAAAATAATATTGAAGCTCTCTTACTAATGGTCTTAACTTTAATTCAAGTCTTTCCATTACATCTCTTTCATGAGTCTTCTCTGTCATAGATGTTAATCTGCTAGTTACAGTTACATAAACATCACTAAAGATAGGATAATCTTTAGAAGTAAACTTTGAAAAATCAGATGTAAATGTTATACCAAATCTAGCATAAGTATCTTGAACAACACCACTAAATAAAGCTAACACATCCTCTTCTATATCAGGAGAATAATATTTCATAAATGCCTTCAAAGATTGTAAAGTCTTATTTAAAACAGTATAACCAAGACCATTTCTAATTTCAGACTCATCAGCATCCATTATTACTTCAAGTGGATTTACCATACCATATTCTCCACCTTTACCTAAATCAACGACATCGCCACCATACATCTTGGTCATTTCGCTAATTTCACCCTCAGGATCAACAGCTACTATCTGATAACCATTTCTAATATGACTACGAAGTATTAATTTAGCCGCTGTAGATTTACCACTACCAGAAGTACCTAATATAATCATATTAGCATTATTTCTGTTACTCTCTTTCTTTAATTGATATAAAAACTGATTAAACAAAACTACACCACCAGAAAAATCTACACCAAGTAATGTTGATAAACCATCATCCTTTATACTATCAAAAATAAACGGATACATCGCAGCCATAGTTGGTGAAGGCATTGGAGTACCAATTCTATCCTCAATAGGTTGTTTCTCAAATATAGGAAGTATTGATTTCAAAACTCTTTCTTGTTCAAATCTCAAAGGTACTGCTCTAAGTTCCATAGCATCCATATAATTCTTAATACTTACCTTTTTCATTTCAAGTTCTTCTCTTGTATTAGCAGTAATCATTATATGCATTTGAAAATCAAAAGTTTTAGCCTGTGATGCAGTAAACTGTTGAATAAAATATTCTAACGAATCAACATCTTGTCTTATTCTTTCTTGAATTGTTCTATCTTTCTCCTGTTGATATCTACTTCTTAAATCAGAAATCTCTTTATTTAACATCTTAGCAAGAACAGAAAAAGGAACAGGTATATGCTTTATAACTACCTTTACACCAGACATATTAGTTAAATTAGATAAATAACCAGGTCCAATAAATCTAGGATAAGATATTACAGTAAGTATAGTTGCATACTTATCACTAATAACAAAATCAGATGGATTAAATTGTAATCCTTTCGGAGCTAATTCACTTTTAAACTTCATTACGCAATCACCGTCCCAAAATTAGTAGTCATTCCGCTATTAAGGAAATTATCTAATATAACTCTTAAATCATCATTAGATACCTGAACAGCCTCCAATCCAGAATTAGCAAGGCCTGTAATTAAAGTCCTAAGTCTCTTCTGAATTAAATCATCATTTTTTTCCTTAAATAATATATAATACTCAGTATCAGTAATATTATTATTCATAAAATCATTAGCCTTATCTATATCCTGATTAATAAGCTTTCTAACAGCAGGATTCGAAGTCTGATTATACAAAAGTTGTAATCTTGCTAAATAATTATTCAAATCAACAGGACGATCAGCAGAAATTAACCAAAACTCAAAATCAATAGTATTATAGAAGTTCTTTAAAGCAATTAAAGTACTATCTTGACTACTTTGATCAAGAATAAAGATATTTCTAGGTCTTATCTTAACACCCGTTACTTTTTTCTTATTCTCTAAAACAATCATACCATTAGATATATTTCTAATAGGTAACCAATCTTCAGTATATTTAGAATTATTTTTTACTGTTGTCTGCAAGCTCGTCATAAAAACACCAACCTTTCCATATATAATTTCTTCTTTCTTTATAGAACCTTAATACACTCTGTAATGCGCAAAGTACATTATGATAATTAGGTATAGGTACTACTAATAACCCAGTTATACCAACAGGTAAACAAGATAATAATACAAGTACTGTACTATCTGATTGAACTATCATCAAAAGTAACAAAGATAAACCAGCACCTACACCAAACATTATCAAATCAATAGGTCTAAACATATTAAATATCAATGTACCCCTTTTAGCATTAGCAGGTACTAAATAACCATTCACTATGTATCACACTCCTTTTTATTTTTAAATACCTTCAGTTGTATGAGTATGGCTTGGTTCAGCAGGGTTTGCCTGATTATTTTTGACAAATTTAAATTTATCTTCTGTAGCAGCATCATCTGCATATTGTTTTCTAAGACTATTGTGAACTGTTTCTAAGCCTGAAACAACGCCACTTTGAGAATTATATTTATCAGATAAATTAGCTACATTACTTGAATTATATGTAACACCACCAAAAGTAAATGTTCCACCACTTTGAACTTGAAGCAATCCATCTCTCAATCTTTCCATTTCTTTTTTTGCTTTATCTAAAGTCATTTTTGAATTTATAAATTCATCACTATTAAATATAATCTGATAATTTCTTTTAGTTGTACCATCCAATGCTTTATCCCAACCATTCGGACCACTTCCATGAAGACCAAATCCTGCTGCAGTAAATTTTTTAGCAATTTTAACTCCATCATTCCATTTATCATCAATATCTCTAACCTCTTTTGCACCTTCGGTGACATTTTTAATAGCCTCTGCACGTCCTGGCATTAACTTGTCAAGTTTTTGTTGCCATTTATTTCTAGATTTTGGTAAATTATATTTTTTTCTATCATACTCTGTTATAGCAGAAGTTGCCATGTTTTTTCCCAGTTTTAATCCCCATCCCAAAGGACTATTATATGCCGCTTTTAAAGGTTCTACAACCTGTTTCTTGAAACTTAACCCATAATCAAATGATGCTGCCCCACCAAGAGATGGGAAAATTTCTTTCAATAATGCTGGCACTTTTTTAGCAAATACTAATATTGCCAATATCATAATAACCTTCACATACAATGCAGGCCATCCAGTGGCTGACAAATTAGCATTCAAAACATTACCAATCAAATTACCATTTCCCCAAAGCTCTTTAATAAGCATAACAGCAAAATATATTATTGCAGTTCTTAAAAAGAAATCAACAAAAGTAGTCATACATTGAGTTCCATATTTTTTTAAAGTATCATCACCCTTTGGAGTTAAATACATTACTATTGGAATAGGAGCGATTATTTGTAAATATGCTAATTGAATAACTCTAACACCAACTTGAATAGTAAATATCACAATAACATATAAAACAATAATTCCTATAATTAATGCCAAAACACCGCCACCATCAAAATCAATTATATATTCTTCTTTAGTTTCACCATTAATATCATACTTTGCTCTTTCATTAAGACAAGCATAGGCCAAATCCAAACTTCCGTTATTCTCTCTCATATCTTCTGCTAACCAATTATCCATTATATCTTTACATTCTTTATACATAGATGTTTCACTAGAAACATCATTATCATTCATTCTATAAAAAGCAGAAAAAACCTCATAACTTAATTCAGAGCCAAACTTTTCTTTATCAGTATTTTTTGTTCCAAATATAACTTTAGAAACAATATCATTATTTACAATTATATCCTGTGCTTGAAAAGCAAGTTTAAACAGAGATGAAGTGCTTCCAAGCAAAACAATAACAATTATTACCTTTTTTACAATTGCACCAGCACCTTTTTTCTTATCAGACATAGCATCTGGATCAATAATATATTCGATAAATGCAAATGTAATTCTAAACACCATAAATAAGCCAAGTATTAAACTAACTCTACTAAAAATTGCTTGTACTTTATCATTAGTTATTATTTCAGCTGTTCCCAACGATTCAAAAATAGAAAAGCAAAAAGAAATCAATCTATATACAATATTACATATTTCAAGCATCAAAACTCTCAACGAATCCCTTATTGAAGACATAATATCCAAACTAAACATAATTATTCACCTCCTATTTAATACAAGTATTTGGATTAATCCAACTCCATACACTATTAGCTAAATCTAAAATTAAATTAACAAACATCGGAACCAAAAATACTGCTACCGCTGCTATAACCCTTTTAATAAATTTCTCTCTTGATTTTTTCATATCATCTTCACTCTTTGAAAAAACTGCCTTTGTAAAATCCAATATTCCTAAACCAATTAATAAAATTGGAACGAATATTCTTATCCATTGCATTATTTTATTAATAAAATCTATTAAATCTTTGTCAAATAAATCACATGAATCATCATCTACAGGATCTTCAGATGTACTTTCTCCATTTTGTGTCCTATTAAGTAAAAATGTTGCACCATTATCATTCTTTAATGAATAAGTTGTAATAGTTGCTGCAGTAAAACCTGAAGATATTTTACTATTAATATATACAGCATTCGGACAAGAATTGCTTTTATTATAAGTCTTTAGCAAATCATCAAGTTTAATATCATTTGATGTCATACCAATAGCATGATTTCCAACAGTTTCGGTTACATCAGAAATACCATGAAATAACTTCATTTTATCATTATTAAAAAACAAGAAAATATAATCATCTCCACCAACTTTTCTGTATGTACATTCTTTCAACCAAGTAGTATTTTTTATATCAGGTATATCATGAATATTTGAATATGTTTTATCAACTTCTGGTATTGTATTAGATTCTTTAATTAATTCCGTATAGCCAGATTTTTTTTCTTTATTAAAAATAACTGTTCCATCTTTATAATTTATATATTTTGGACAAGATGACAATTCCTCAGTAACTTTTGCCCTTGAAGCAGAAAGCCATGATTCACTATCAACATCTGGTTCTTTTTCTTTCTTATTTATATATACTTTTTTAGTACCATCATCATATTGAACAATTTTAACAGCAGGTTGCCCAAAAACCGCAACTCCTTTCTTGTAAACACAAGTAAGTTCAGTAGCAGCCATAACACTATTAACACCCACAATCATTGATATAATAATAGTTAAACTTAATAATATTTTCTTTCTCATTTTACTTTTTCACTCCAATCAAGCACAATAAATCACTATAACCTAATTATAGCATACAAAAAGTAAAAAAGAAATCATTTTTTTATGATTTCTTTTAAATATCATCTTCAATAACAATTATACATATTATAAAAAGTATTAAAATTATTTTACTTTTCCACTATTTATTATATTTGCCTCACGATAAAGAACTCTTTTGTTTATTTCTTCATAAATTGCCTTCTTACTTTTTAATCTTAATAGTCGAGCACACAAAACAGATTTTTTAGCATAACTACTAACAGTATAGCCAAAAACTAAAGTCTTTTTCACAAAATTTGGTAACTCCTTACCACTAAATAATCCAAATAATCCTAACGATCTCCAGTCATCCAATTTTTGTTCATAATTTTCTATTTTATCTGGTATATCATCAATTTGTTCTTGTGTATTATGTTCTTGTATATGAGTTTTTTTTAATTCACCTGATATTTCAGCTTGTTTTTCTATTCGCCTTGTTATTATATTATATTTTTTATCAGCAAACTTTCTTTGCTTTTCTTGAATTAATCCAGTTTTGTTTTTTAATCTTGCTATTCTTTCTTGACTTCCACTATGCATATATCCAAGATTTCTAATTATTGCTTTATCTCTTATATTTGAACCAATATTATTATCAATACTTTGCAAATTATTCATTCTTTTTTCAGTATTTGATATTACATTTTCTATATACTTTATTTTTTCAGCAGTTTTATATTTATTTTTAATATATTCTACTGTCATTCTATATTCACTTGGATTAACTGATTTATCTGCAGCTTCTTCTAATTCGGTAGCTTCCAATTTATAATCTTCTAACTTTTTGTTTAACATATCTAATAGTTGCTCTGTACTATACATTTCCTAATCCCCCTCTTGCTTTGAACTCATCTCATTAATTATATTTTGAACGATTTCCCATTCATCATCATTTTCTATTGTCTTGATAGTATATGAAGTTTCATCTTCAACAAAAATTGAAGCATATATATTATCACTACTATCTCCTTCGATTGTATATATAATATATTCTTTATTTAATTCCTTGATTGCTATAATATCTATAACATTTAAAGTAATTTTATTACCATTTTCTCCATTAACTACTAATTTGTTATTTTCCATTACTGCACCTCCATTATTTCTATTTTACATCAATTAACAAAAGAAATCATTTTTTCATGATTTCTAAAATATTTATAATTAAGATCTTATTTGTTTCCAACAATTTGCCCATGAAGTAGTATCTGTTCCTTCAATACCAATTTTGCTAATTGCATCCATTACTATTTGAACAATCCAAACTACACAGAAAACAAGTACAGCATAAATAAGTCTATTTAAAAGTGATTTTTTAGCTTTCTTAACTTCATCTTCTTTACTTGAAATTACTGCTTTACCTAAATCAATAGACCCTAATATAATTAATAATATAGGTACTCCTATCCAAATAATATTTATTACTGTTCCTACAATATTCCATAAAGGTGCTAAGCTAGGATTACCACAAATATCTGTTCCTGCTAATAAATACATAATTTCCCTCCTTAAATCTAAATATATCATACACTAAAAAAAGATAAAAGTCAATTATTTTACTTTTATCTTTGTAAAATATATACACTTTTTTTATTTAAATCTAAATAAATCAAAAATGCTTTTTTTCTTTTCATCTTCCTCTTCATCATCAGTACTAACTACTTTTACATAACCAAGCATACCAAGTAATTTTGACAATTTCTTGCTATTATCCTTCTTATCATTAACTGGAGGCATATTAAAGAATACCTTTATTCCTGATTCTGCTTCAAAATCAGCAATATCATCTTCTGATAAAAGACTCTTATTTAATACTACTTTCTTATCTCTAAGTTCATTAAGTATTCTTGGATTAATTGTCATTAACTTATTCAATTTCAAAGTAGAAGGTTCAACCAAATACAACACATCAGTACAAGAAGACTCCTTTTTAACATTATTTAAATCAACTAAAAATACTTCCGCATTATATCTATTTATATTACTTTCCAATTCTGCTTCTCTAATACTAATCATATTCTTATCATTAAAATAAGTAAAATCTCTCTTATCTAATTCTAAAGCCATAACATTATATTGTTCATTTAATACTTTTTTAAGCATAAATATCAAACTAGTAGCACCAGCAGAATCTGTAACATTTTTAATACCTAAAACCCTCTTTTGAACTGACTGATTACCAGATAACTCCTTATGTTCTTCACTTAATGAGACATTTTGTAAATAAGCAACATCCCTATAAAGATTAGGATTAGTATATAGATACATTAAATTATTCTTATCTTTGGTAAAATTATATATTCCCATACCTACTAATTTAGATAGAAAGAAACTAGAATCACTTATAGGATCTTCAGCATCTAAAAGAAGTATTACTTTATCCATATTAATACCCATTGATAATTTTTGCAAATTAGTTAAATCTTTATAATTCTTAATTGCAGTAATATCTAAAAACATTTTATTAAAGAAGTAATTTTGAAAAGTATTAATAATTTCACTTGCTTCAAACTCACCCTCTATTTTTTTAGATACTTCTATATTAAGTTCATTTAATATACTACTATATTTATTTGCTACTACTGTATCCATAACTTTTTATCCTTTCTTTAACTAGTAATCTTATCTACTCTTCTAGTTTCACCATTTATAGGTATAGTAAATTGTAATTTTAAAAATGGAAATTCTATATAAACAAAAGTTCTAACCTTATAGTATTCATTAGTAATACTATCATCAATTTGACCACTGCTAGTCTTTTTAGCTATGCAATAACCTCTTTCTTCATTTATATAATCAAAACCACTACATTTACTTTCACTTATACCATTTACTCTATATGATATCTTATTCAAATAAGACTCTATTTGCCCAATCTCTCCTGAAGTATTACTAAAATCACTAATACCTTCATTCTGTTCGATAATATCCATTATTTTATCTTTTACTCTAAATGCCCTAGCATAATTAAATGCTACTGCTACAAAGACAATATAAACAGCTAGAAAGACAATAAGCACATATATCATAAATGTTCCACCAACTGAATCTCTCATTAATTTTCACCCACTTTAATCTTAATCATTATTTTGGATACATCATATTATTGAATTTATCCTCTATCCAGTTTCTGCCAATAGAATTCTCTCTACCAAATAAAAACATACCAATAGCTAATACAGCTACTAAAAGTACAATCGTAATAACTGTCATTGATACCTCACCAGTTGCTTCTTTCATCATTTCACCTTCTTTCTTATATACATTTTTTTATTCTTTTTGATATATTCCAAAAATTTATACTGATGTTATCAGCATAAAGATTGAAATCAATAATAGTATTAAAGAACCTGCTCCAGTAACAACCATCATTACTAAAGTTTTCTTTTCCATTGTATCAAGTCTAGCCTTGTATTTCATTTCTCTAGCCTTAGCCTGAAGAGAAGATACTGATCTAGAAAACGATACTAATTGTTGATGCTTCTTTTCTTGTTCACCAAGCCCTAATCTATATAATAGTCTCATCATTCTCATTGAATCTCTTACTGGATACTCCTTAGCAAAATCCATATAAGGATCAATAGATTGATCGCCAGCCTCTATCTTACTAAGCATTTTCTTAAGCCCTGGTTTAAATACTTCAGGAGCATCATCAACACTCTTAGCAAGAGCTACTGGTACAGTATAATGATGAATTAATACCTCTAATGTCTTCAAATAATATGGAAGTAATGAATCAATATAATTCAAATGACTTTTATACCATCTTTTTAATCCGATATATTGATACTTAAAAGTTATATAACCAATTACTAAAGCAATAATAACAGCTAAATAACTCATATTAGAAATAAATACAAATATTAAACCAATAGCCATTAAAACACCATTTCTAACTCTTTTCATAAATACTTCATTAGGATCATATACCCTATCACCATATTTAGCAATTAATAGAAAATCATAATCTTTCTCTTTCAAAATATTACATAGTTTACTATTACTACTAAAGAATGAAGTCTTTATCTTCTTATTAACAATAAATATATAGAAGACAATAACTGTAACTATAATAAGCTCTAAATACATTATTCAGCACCTACATTCTCGTTGTAATATTTTTCTCCATTCAAGAGAAAACAACTATTAATTATTACTACCCCATGAACAAATAATCTAATTAATAAATTATCTATCATAGCAATATAAGTTTCTTGACCTATCAAAAGTTGTATAAGTGCAACCATACCATATAAAGCAACACCAAAAGTAATAAATTGCTTATGAAAGGCTGCTCTATCTGTCCTATCTCTATATACACCTTCAACTAAAATATCAATATCAGATAACATATTCTCAAAAGTTTCTTCTGTATCCTTAGCACCCTCTTTAGTTACCTGTAAGAATAATTGGTGCATATTCTTAACCATATAGTATGGATACTTAGTATCCATATACTTAATTGAATCATAGACATCACCCTTCTCATAAGATAAAGCTATCATTGTCTTAACATCAGATACCAAAGGTTCTTCCAATATACCTGATTCTACTACTCCCTCTAATGACTTAACAAAAGCCCCAGTAGTAGCAAACTCCATTATCGTATTAGTACAATATACCTGTACTTGTTCAAATAAATACTCACTATACTGTCTTTTACATCTTAAATAAGTTATATAAGGTATAAAAGATACCGCTATTAAGATATAACCGACACTTATAAATATATTATAAAAGTATAGATAACTTATTCCACCAGATAATCCAGCAAAAGCTAGTATTTGAAATAAGTATTGTCTAGGTGTATATTCTAGTCCTAGTTCTTTTACTTTATCTCTCATTACTTTAAAGGAGTAAGGTTCCAATTTTCTATAAGTATTAACAGCAGTTTCTGAAATAAACTTATATACAGATTCACCTTGTTTTGTACGATAAGATATTATAAATATTATAATAACTCCTATCAAAACTATTTCCATTATATCACCTACCCTTAACTATTATTTATACTCATCACATTTACTCCACTAGGAGTTATAGTCTGTGCACCATAAATATTTGGAATACTATTAACATTTTGATTAACAGTATTTTTCATAGCTTGTCCAGACTGCATATTCTGATATTGATTAGCAATACCACTCAAAATACTTTGACCTTGACTAACAACATTACTTTGTACATTAGCAGTACTAGGTACCTGAGTATTACTAACTGTACTGCTATTATCTACCACAAAATCATTAGTCTCATTATTAACACTGCCATCCTTAAATTCTTCTTTAACAAGAATATCTGGAGGCATTATTACACCCTGACTTTCCAAATAGTCTAATAAATGCTTACTAGGATTAGCAGTAGTCTCATGACCATCAGGAGTCTTTCTATAAAGAATCTTATATTCTGGTTTATTATCATCAGTAACATAAAATTCTACTACTTCAGAAACCTCCCTATGAAAATTCTTATACTTTTGACTATAATAAGCCTTAATATGTACACCAAGTTGAACATATCTATGAATAGTAGTCAAAAATTGACTAACATCCTGATTAGTTTCAAGCAAACTATATAATCTACTAGGAATAGATTCTGCTTTATCAGCATGAATAGTAGATAAAATATTATGTCCTGAAGAAATACTATTACGAACAGCCATAACCGCTTCAGCACTTCTTACCTCGGATAATAAAATCCATCTAGGATTCTGTCTCATACAAGTAACAAGAACATCTGAGTATGAAGCAATATTATTAGTCTTCATAGCCACAATATCTCTATGAGGAAATATCTTATCTAAGTGTAACTCTAAAGTATCCTCTATTGTTATTATTTTCTCATTTTCTTTTGTATGAGCAGCCAAATACTTAATAAACTCTGTTTTACCTGAACCAGTTTCACCACTTACTAATATGTTACAATGGCCTTCAACACACTTAAGTAAAAAGTCATGAATATTAAGTCTTATATAATCATCTGCAATTATTTTTTCTTTTTGTAATCTAATTTTTGCTGGGGTTTTTCTTATAAGTACTGCAATACCATTCTTAGCTATCGAATCATGAACGAAGTTCATTCTTAATTCAGCTGATTCAGCATCTAGAAATGGATTTGCCATATTGAATGACTTTCCCATTGTATTAGCACACTGAAACGCTATCTTTTCCATTAAAGGATTATCAATACCAGTGTTCTCTACTCTATATACACCTTGTGATAAACTCTTTAACCAAACCTGACCATTATTACTATAAGAAATATCGGTAATATCATCATTTTCCAAGAAAGGTTTTAGCGGACCAAAATCTATCTGGGTAAACATCTCATCCATATTTTGCCCTCCTTACTCTTAATATATTAATTATTCAGTTGTTGTATTGTCTTTTTCTTGAACTTGATCACTAATATTAGGTAAATCAGTTACATCAACAAACTCAGTCTTATCATTAATAAAACTTTCAATATCAGAACTACTTACATTAACCTTATCACTATCAGTTAAAGTAGCAGTATTAGGAACTAATATTAACTCAACAGAATATTTAGTCAAATATAAAGCTTTTCTTAATAATAAGTGTGTCTCTTCAGGTACTGCAAATAACATATAAGCAGGAGTTCTAGTTTCTTCACTATTCTCAAATACATGTTGACCAGAAGCATCCTTAACATCAAGAACCTTAATATTACTAATAAACTTACCAAACATTATCTTACCATTATCATCAAGTGACTTATAATAAATATTAATATAACTACCAGGAGCCATTGAATTAGCATAAGTAGTAGCAATATTAACTGGATAGTTTACAACAGTATACCCTTCTGGTACATCTGCAAATGCTGAATCAGGTAACTCATCTTTAGATACAACCAAATCAGCATAGAATAAACTTCCCTTTGCTATAATAGTATTATAATTAGTATATTTACCAACAATAGCATTAGCATTATTATAATACCTACCAACTAAAAACGATTTTGGCACATTCATAGTTCCTATCATATCTTGAGTAATATAAGTTCTTGGTTGAATAGTTTTAGTAGCATAAGGAACTTCCACCAATTCCACCCTTGCATTAATACGATAATTATAACCAACATATAGTACTACTAAACATAATACTATCCCCAATATGGTAACAGTATTCTTGTTACCAAGAAATTTCTTCATCGAAGCTTTTAAGTTATTCATAATTTCCTCCTTTTTATTAACTTAATTTATATTTATATTCTTCATATTGCCATGTTACTTTATATTTAATAATTGCATAATCCCTTGCACCACTACCAGAAGAAGTAATATTTACACAATAATCACCACTATAGCCGCAAGATGAGCAATTACACTTACTTATACTATTACCATTATACACATTTTTTTCAATATTATCAAGAGGTAAAAAGTATCCATAATCATTATCAGCATTTTCATATGCAATATCCCTCTGTAAAATAGCAAAATTAACTTTTCCCTGATCATAACTTTCACTCTGATATTCAACACTTTTCATTACAACATTCTTATATTTACCAGAAATTAGTTCATCAGGTGTATTAAGTTGTAAACACTTATCATAACCACCAGAGGTTTTTTCGATTATAGCATAATAATCTTTAGTATAAGTATTAATTTTATAAGGATTATCTTTAGTACTAGATTTACCACTACCAGAACCAACATACTCAAGAATACCAGATAAATTATTTAATACCTTATAACTATCAACATTATTATATATCTTATAGTTTTCAATACCAGTATCTATCATCACTGATACCTTAGGCGGTTCCTCCATTACATCAAAAAACTTTATCGTATAACTTGTTCCTATTATCAATGTTGATTCTGAAAATCTTCTAGTAAAGTTCTCTACAAACTTCTCTCTTATTATCTTAAGTTTTCCTGTTTCTCTATAATAAGAAATATCTATTGAATCAATCATTGCCGCTTCCGTTATTTCTTTAAGTAAGTAATAATCATTTTCATTAGTTGTAGTTATCTGTTGAAATAATAGAATTATCGATACACCTATTATACCTAAAATCATAATACCTACGGTTACTGTAGACCATTTCACTCTCTATCACCTACTCTACTATATTTTGTCTTTTGGTATTAAAATAATCATCAACAAATGAACTATTACCAAATCTATCTATTGTCTTCCAATCTAAATATCCACCATTACTTAGTTCATTGCTATTATATTTTTTAATTTCAGAAACCAACTTACTATCAAGAGTTATTTCATATTGTAACCTATTATAAGACGCTTCTAATCTTTCCTTGTTTTGACTATCATTATACCAATCATACCAATTCATACCAGCATTCCTATTAGGAAATGGATTATTCAAATCAATCGGTCTATATATAAACAAATATTTATAACTTTTTCCTTTAGGTACTCCAAGTAATGGATATAAATTAATACCACATGACAAATCAGTACTCCATTCACTCCATGTTCCGATAGAAGAAGCTTTTAACCCATTTAAACCATCTATTTCTGCTGCTACTGTATATGGATTTTCACTTTCCGACCACACAATAGGAGTATAGTATTTGTTATTTAAACCATTATTACGATATCCCATATTATAAGAAACCTTACCAGAATAATTAGATATAGAAGAATTAGGTAAATAGAAAACACAACTCATCTTAATTTCTTTATTATCATAGTCACTTTCATAATTACATTCTTTATTATAAATATCTAAATTATTCCCATTAACATTAGAAACAAAACTAATACCATTTTCGAAGTCATCACTCTTTTTAATTTTCGCCTCAAATGAATTTTCCATGCTTGAAAGAGCTCTGCTTTTTAAACTATCATAACCAGAAGAACAACTTGAACTTACCCATTTATTTTCATATGTATTAACTGTCACAGTAGGCCTTGGATTAGTTTTAGCACACTCACTTCTTCCTTCTTCTGTTCTATAACCAGTACATACCCAAGAAGCTGAATAATCAATTTCAGTAGTAGAACCCACCAACACTCTTTCATATTCAGAACAACTATAAGTCGGTTCCTCCTTACTCCATGTAAATGAATTATAATACATTACCCCAAACTTAAAACCTGCACCAGCATAAGTTGTTGTTGGAGTCAAAATATTAGCCATCGATATATCCTGTTTTACATTATATTTAATACTAGCCGAAACTTTTTTAGAGCCTATCGATGGACTACCAGAATAATCAGTAACGGTCACACTCTCCTTAGATTGACAATTGCTTATCACATTAGTACTATTATTACAACTTGAAGAAATAGACACATCACAATTATTAGGAGAACTACCACCAAAAGTTAATGCTAAAGAAGTCGGTGCAGTAACCCACGATCCCCATAAAATACCTTCTCTTGATCCTTCAATATCAGTAGTAGGAATATAAACAACATATTGTCTAGGATTTAATCCATTTAATTCATTTAACTGACCATCATTATCAAGTATTCTAGATACTCTATAAACACTTGGACTACTAACACCTACCCAATGACAGTTAGGACAAGAAGACTCATTATATCGAGGCCCGCTACAACCACAAGTAGCATTAATACTTGAACCCATATATTTGCCAGCAGCATTAACTAAAAAATATCCTCCAGCTAAATCTCTCACCAGTGCCTCACTAGCAAATACTTGTACATATTCACTTACAGTACCTTCTTCAATTTGAATAGCAGAATTATTTTTTACATTTTCAGTTCCCTTTACAATTCCCAAAGAAACAGGAGTAGTCCAGCCATAGTGATAATTGTAAGCACTAATTTTGAATGTTATTCTATCCGCCTCAGAAACATTCCAATTAGATATATCAAATGTAATATCAAAACCTATATCCTCATATAAACACTGTTCTTTACTAGTAGCATCCCTCTTACATTTATTATTATCTTTTCCTTGCAAACGATCATCATTACCAAAAATACCACGATAAGCATTCCTGCACTCATCTTTTGTCTCAGTAAAATGATACATCAAACAATAAAAATTATAATCGCCACCACCAGTAACCTCTTTTTCATCAATTTGTCTTCCATTAGCGTATGCAATAATTTTTATTCTTTGTCCACCACCTGTATTATAAAAAATATTATCATTTCCATAAGCATAATCATAATCAACATAATTTTGTGTTCTATGAATAAATGCCCATCCCTCAAATGTAATATAATTGCCATCTATCACCATATTAGTAACTTCATATCGCATATCACCATAATCAGCATTAACCTTTGGCATAAAAATGAAAAATGTTAAAAGCAATAATATTCCAAACCATTTCTTATTCACTTCAAAACACCTCTATTTCTTCTTTTCTTCCAACTAAAGAATAATATTATTAATACCACTAATAATATAGTACCAGATGCAAAATAATACTTGTACTTAATCAAAAAAACTAAAACATTTTCAAATATATTTTTATCATCATTATTCACATCATTATTATTTTTTTTTGGATGTGTTGCTATATATGATTTCACTCTTTTTTCAAAGTCAGCATAACTCACTCTTGATTCATAATATTTTCCACATAATGGAAAATCATCACCATCTATTCCTTCACATAAAGGATCCAAAGAATACATATTAAATGTTGGTAACTTCAAATTAATTTTATCGATTTGTTCCTCACATTTATTTGAATAAACTTTTATTTCCCATTTACCAGTAGATAGTTTTTTCTCAACTTTACCATCAACCGGATTATAAACTATATCATTATATATTTTAATATAAAAATCATCAGGTATATTAGTAATTTCGATATTAAATAGATTATACTTAATCTCATCATACATATCAACTTTACCTAAATGTTCATAAGTAACTTTTATCTTACTAGCCTCATCTTTTAATTTTGCTATTTCCTCATTAGTACAATTTGCTTTAACTAAAGATATATTAGTAAACAAAGCTAATAAAAATGCTATTATTAAATATTTACCACCATTCATATATATCACCTCGTACTCTATACTACTTAAAATTATATCATTTTTTTAAATATATTGGAAGATATTTTTGCTTTTTTCTCTAAAAAGTGGTATTATTAATATGGTGATTTAAATGAAAAATAAAAAAAAGAACATTATTATATGCATTATTTTATTTGTTATAGGAGCAGGTATTGGATATTTTATCTTTACCATGGATAATAACTTAGTAAAATTAAATTATAACGAAATAATAGAAAAACTAGATAATAAAGAAAGTTTTGTATTATGTATTTCTAGAACTACTTGTACTCATTGTAATAATTACAAACCTAAACTAAAAAAAGTAGCAGGTAAATACAATATCAAAATATACTATACTGATGTAGATAAATATACAAAAAAAGAATTAGAAGACTTCACATCAAAAATTAGTTTTGATGGTAGTACTCCAATCACTGTATTTATTAAAGACGGTGAAGAAAAAACAACCGCTACTAGAATTGAAGGCGATGTATCCGTAAACAAAATTATTGATAAATTAAAAAAGAATGGCTTTATTAAATAAGCTATTCTTTTTCTAAATAATCTTCTCCTTTAAAAGGATCACTCATAAGTAAATTAGGAAAACCCTGCTGCCTTAAAGCCTCATAAGTAATTAATGCCACACAATTAGACAAATTAAGAGCCCTAATATTATCACTTGTCGGTATTCGGTAGCAGTTCTCTAAATTATCATGAAGTATTTCCTTAGGAATACCAGTACTCTCTTTACCAAATATTAAATAATAATTCTTATTCTTATCACTAAAATCAATCTCACTATAAGGTTTAGTCCCATATCTAGTAAAGTAAAAATATTCTCCATCATTATGTTCCTTAAAATCATCATAATCAATATATCTTTGATAATTAACCTTATCAATATAATTAACACCACTTCTTTTAATTCTCTTCTCATCCATAACAAAACCAAGTGGTTCTACCAAATGAAGATGACTATTAGTTCCTGCACAAGTTCTCATTATATTACCAGTATTCTCTGGTATTTCAGGTTCATATAAAACAATATTAATCATTTATTACAACTTCTTTCTCTAAATATTTCTCTAATTTTTTAATATTATAATTATCCTCTTTTATATTATAAACATCAGTCAAAACACCATCTTTAAATACCATAACTGAAGGAATATCTACTTTAGTTCCATACTTCTTTTCCATATTTAAAAGTACATTATTATCCTTAATTTCATCAGTCAAATCTAAATATAGTATACTACTATTCAAATTATTCTTAACAATAACATTCTTAAACTTATTTTCAAATAATCTAATATTAATATCATTTAACACTGAAGTATAAATTACTGCATCCTTATTTTCTACTATATAATCATTAAGCTCATTATAATTAATAGACATTATATAATCATCCAAAATAGGTAGTTCTAATTTACTCTTCTCTTTAGAACTATACCACATAAAAATATATATAACCCCTATTATAGTAAGTATCAATACTAATGCCAATATTATATAATTCTTAAAAGGTATTTCTCTTTCTTTCTTCATAAGTTCACTCTCCTCCTAATATTGTATCAATAAATAAATAATTTTTCAATATCAAACAAAAAATTATCTAGCATAACCATATACTTTACCATTTTCTAAAGTAATCCCCTTATAATAAAACAAATCACTAACTGTAACAAACTCATACCCCATATCTTTCAAAGTAGGAATAATAACCTCTAACGCATTCGCCGTTGCACTATAAATATCATGCATCAAAACAATATCACCATCCTTAACTTTACTAATAACCCTCTTACTAATTCTATTAGAATTATGATATTTCCAATCTAAAGTATCAATATCCCATATAATAATAGGAGACCCCGCTAGTTTCTTAATAGTCTTATTAAAAGAACCATAACTAGGTCTAAGTAATCTAGGCCTCTTCGCCGTAACTTTGAAAATAAGATCACTAGTAGTATCTATTTCACTTTTAATTTTATCTTCCTTATATTTAGTTAAAAGTAAATGACTATAAGTATGATTACCAATCTCATTACCATCACTAACCATTCTCTTAAGAATATATTCATTGCCATGAATTCTACTACCAAGAACAAAGAAAGTAGCTTTAGCATCATATTTTTCTAAAATATTAAGTATCTTATTAGTATTATAATTAGGCCCATCATCAAAAGTAATAGCAATAAGTTTCCTATCATCATCTCTATCACTATTAGTAATAAAATCATACTCATAATAACTATCATATATTCTATTAATACTATTATTATCCATATCTATAACAAAATTATCACTACTATCATTAATAATATTACCATTTAAAATATATTTATAAAAAGTAAGATAATAATTATTATCATCATTACTATAATCATAATCAATAAATATATTGTCATCATTATCAATATAACTACTTAAATAATTATTAATATAATTATCAATTTTATCATTACCAAAAAAAGGATAATTAACTTCTTTATCATCACTAAAAACATACTTATTAACAATTCCCTTATCATAATCAATAACAAAAATCATAACCGAAATAATAATAATTGGTAAAATAAAATACCTATATTTCATAAACTCACCTAAATAATAATATGAAAAAAAGACTAAAATTATTAGTCTCTAATATTAATACCATCAAAATCTACATTAAGAAATTTCTTACTAGATAAATAATCACATAAATGAACAAATCTTTGATATTTATCTTTAGGAATAGGTAAAACCTCATTACCATTATAATCCTTATTCCATATTCCCATATGCGAAGAAATAACTCTAATAAGTAAATCAAATTCACTATCATCAAGAGATAACTTATCCCTATTTTCTTTTATTAAATCACATACTATTAAAGGATGATCAAATCTTGTATATTTCTCATGTGTAACACCGCTCTTACAACCATCATGTAAAATAATAGCCATAATTATAATATCTTTTTCATTATCCTTAAAATTATTAAGACCAGGATTATCTAGAAGTTCTTTAGCTATTCTAACCGCTACCTTAGTATGTTTAACAAGACCATGCTCACTACTAGCAAATAAAGGATGGTATTTACCAGTACTAGAAGCTGGAATATCAAAGAAATAATCAGGTAACTTACTAACTAAATATTTAGCATCTTCCCTCTTCTTTTCATCTTTTATATAATTATATTCAACATTAAAATAATCTATCTTATCCATATAGTCACTTCCCATCATTATTTTTTAATATTAATATCAACCGTAGTATACGGAATAACAATACCCTCTTTATCAAAAGTATCCTTAACTAATCTCAAAAATTTTCTTTTAGCGGTAAATCTATCTGCAGACTTACAACTAACATCCACCATATATCCAATCGAAGAATCACTAAGTTCATCAACACCTAAAAGTTTATAGTCAGTAACTCCCTCTATTTTAAAAACATCTTCTCTAATGCTTTCTAAAACTTTCTCTAATTTATCAAGTTTAGTATCATAAGCAACATTAAGTTTAATAAATAAATCAGTATTAGATAAATTATAATTTAC